>JALZOS010000030.1 GCA_030913755.1 Thermoproteota archaeon
GTACTTGGACATATCCCCGAGTCTTTTTGTTCAGAACCTCCCATTAAAAGGACTAAAATGCGTCGTAGTCTAATGTAGAACAATTACTACCTTCAGATTCTAAATTTCTCGCCGATGGCCTATTTCCATCATCATCAGCTGTTTTTCAGAAAACAGATAATAATTCTTTATGTTGCAACTCATGATCACCTGCTAAGCTAGTTTAGCCATACACAGAACCAGGTTCAGAATTCACTTCTCATGGCAATTGGGGGTATGACGCTGAGTCCAATCCCATTTGAATTGTACTATTGTTTGCAGTTATAATTAAATATGGCATTAAATGTCGAACCAATATGAACTGTCATGCAAGTGGACAAAAGTACATACTAATTATATTAGCGATTTCAACAATTGTGTTCTGCAGTTCTTTGGCAGCTGAGCTTCGTGCATATGCTCAACAGCCCGCTGAAACGTCAGGTGCTTCAGATTCAGGTTCAAGGCTGATAGGCGCAGGAATGGCATTTGGCTTGGCAGCGGCTGGATCAGGTATCGGTCTTGGATTCGTAGGCGCTGCAGGATTAGCTGCCATCAGTGATAACCCAAAGATGCAGTCTAGAGTGTTTATCTTTGTTGGTATGGTCGAGTCAATTGCAATATACGGTATAGTTATGATGTTCATTATCTTGGGCCAGTAAAAGAAGCAGAAAATAGAACTAACTATGATTCACTGCTATTGAAATACATTCTAGCATACCATAAAGTTCAACTTCTGCACGAACGTATTATGATTTAAGAAGTATTTTGTGAGCGTCTATACTTTGCAGTCTAAATGGCACCCCAGAAAATATTATTCTACTGAAACAGCGAGTGGCGAACTCAGATTTAACAAGATGGGGGTACTAGTTGCTACTACCCGTAAATAATATTCAAAGCTATGCATTCATTACTTAGGGCTGATTTTTCTTTATTGCGCCTACATAAATACACATCTTTATCAAGCGGCTGCTACTTAATCATAAAAGTTTGCAGCATGTCAAAGTGCATTTGTTTTCTACTATCAAGCTAAGTTCGCGTTTTAGATACGAAAAGGAAAGATTTTAAAGAGTCCGAATCACCAGACAACCCAAAGAGATGGGACTGGCCAAACTACTAAAGGCGACAGTTATCTTGCCACGGATAGAGACGCAGGAAGCAGTGAGCAAGTTGGCAGGCCTTGAATTTTTTCACTCACTCCCAAGCTCATCTGAGTTTTCACAGCCCTACATGGACGACCTTATGTTAAAGGGTCAAAGATTGTTCCAGGATATAGACGAGGTCATTAGAGCGTTGGGCATCCCTTTGGAAACAGGTGTAATGTCCACGATGTTCAAGGGCGCTCCCAGGGATAAAACCGATTATGCTATTCGAGATATTCGAGGCTTCATAGAAGACTTGGAAAAGAAAAGTAGTATAACACTTGAAGAGCCGAAGTCCGTAATTGCAATGCAGAATAATATTGCGAAAGAACTGGAAGAATACCGCAATATTGCTACCGCTCTCAAGGCCGCAGCGAACTTCAATTTGGACCTTTCTTCTTTCAAAAATCTCAAAAGATTTTTTGCTGAAACTTTCATTGTCGATTCAAAAGACGTAAATGAAATTCAAAGGAGTCTTAGTGACTTGACAATTTACACTAACAAGCTGAATGAAGAAAAAGCATCAATAGTAATCATAGGATCAAAAGAAGATTCTGAAAGAATTATCAAAGTACTCCGAAGTTTCAATGTACATCCCATACAAATTCCCTCACACTTGCCACAAAATCCAAGTTCTGCCTACGCCCAGTGCGAAGCCAAGGTAAAGGAACTTGAGAAAAAGTCAGAGGGATTGTCAAAGAAAATTGAAGCAATAAAGAAATCATCAATCTTACCAAAGATCCTCTCTCTACATGAGGCCGCAAAGGCAGCAAAAGATGTACTTGAAACTACTAGAAGACCCGCAGGGACTAGGAATTTTGCAATGATTCAGGGCTATATACCCGACGATACGAAAAAAAAATTCAAGAATCTGACGAGGGATTATGTATCAACCCTAGAGGATGTCCCAATTCAGAATAAGCAAATAGAGACAGATAAAGAAACTAATAAAGAAAGGAATGCAATCCCCACTCTTCTTTCTAACAAAAAATATATAAAAACTTTCGAGGTCATCACCCAAAGTCAGGGTACTCCAGGAGTAGGTGAAACAGATCCTACTCCAATCATAGCATTTGTCTGGCCCTTGTTTTATGGTATCATGTTCGCTGATTTGGGACATGGACTACTTCTATTCGGGCTTGGTATGCTGTTGAGACAAAGAGGAAATGGTTCGATTAGAACTTGGGGAACGCTACTAGCTACAAGTGGCGCAGCGGCTGCTCTGGCAGGATTGGGAACAGGAGAAGTGTTTGGATTTCATGTAGCAGAGATAGCCATATTGAAACTGGTGTTTGTACCATTAGGAAGTATAGTTGGGGTCCTAAATGTCTCAGAATTGTCATTCGATCAAGTAATTAAGATACTGAAGGTTTCAGTAGCTATAGGGATCGTTCACATACTAATGGCTCATTTCCTCAAGCTTAGAAAGGATATACAGGATGGTAACAAGAATTTCGTATTGACACACGATATTCCTACAATTATTCAATTTCTAGCAGTAGTTGCGCTCATACTGGCTGCTATAGGCTCAGGTTATGACATTATTGGAATGTTCGGGGTTACGGGCCAAGTTCACAACGAACCAGTACCTTGGCTCACTTTCATATTTGGCGACTGGGTTACTGTTGATCTAGTTGCAAAGGCGGCTCCTCCCATAATTATAGCTACAGTAGCTGTAATGATATACGGTGCAAAGAAAGAAGAGGAAGAGGCTGCTAAACACGGTCATGATGAAGGGGGTGGCCTCATGGGAATTGTCATAGAAGTCATTCTTGTTAGAATTATTGAGGTACTTTCTAATGTGATTAGCTACACTAGGATAGGAATCATGCTCTTAGTACACTCAGCGTTACTTGTAACCGTGAACACGTCATATTTACATGGTGGGGGTATAGCAGTTTTGATTGGTGGAAATATAGGAATAATGCTGATCGAGGGATTAATTGTGTATATTCAGACCATCAGATTGCACCTATACGAATGGTTTCCCAAATGGTACGTGGGAGAAGGAACTGAATTCAAGAAGCTCGTTCCTAAAATGCTCTACTCGAACATTATCTGGAAGGATGAACGGTCCTAAGGACACAAGATACATAAAATAAATAAAGTATCAACTTCGCTCCTAACACTCCTATCAAGCACAGTAATCAATGTTTGCCATTCAAGGCATCGTGTACTTTTATATTGATATAATTAATTTTGATACTATCGCTTCTGTGGGGACTTTTTGTTCGACTCCAGAAGCTATAGCTGACAAGTTTCTAACTTCAATCATCAACAGTTTTAGTGCTGCAACCATTATCCCCAGGCTGAACATCGTTCTAAATGCGCTAACCACTCTTTTTAGTTCCATGGCTTCAAAGCCATTTTCAAGCTGCATGATCGCTTCTATATCACTAGTAAAAGTTTGTGGGATAATTTCTTTGTAAACGGTATTACCGAGTTCTCCTATCGCTTCAGATATTTTTTCTGTATTTATCATCTTTTGTAGGGTATCCCTTGTAACCTTAGATGTAGTAGTAACCACTAGGTCGCTGATATCGTTGGGTGCCAAGCCCCAAAATTTGCCACGGAGGACTGCAAGTATGTTATAGGAATCGATATCAATGGACACAATATTTTTTGCGTCTAAGGACTGAGACTCGGCAGTCATTCCTCTTCCTAAATGAATAAAGAATGTGTGATCAAGATAAGTGTCAAACACTCTGAGATCACGCTTATCCTTGTATACTGCCGCCGCTTTTGCGGCGTCTTCAGCAACGTCACTTCCAGCTAATGCACCAATCGCCTCGTCTAAATTCTTTGAGACTAGCGCCTTAACCACAATATCACGTCTGCCAAGGAGCTCTTCAGCTCTCAAATTTACCTTTGGTACGAGTTCTTCATATGACTTGCCTAAAGCTTTACCTTTCAAAACTAATTTCAAGTTCCAAGTAATATACTTCAAAAAGTATGCACTCAGGATCGATGATCCGCCTGTAACACTCAGCATCTTGGAATGTAAATTGACCTGGTATTCTCTTAAAGCTCCTTCAATTTTTTCGGCGGTGTATGGCTTTGAAAGTTTCGCTAAGGCATCAAGATATACAGTATTCTTTATTCTCGTAACTAATTCGTCTACATCTCTTGACTCAGCCAGTGTCTGAAGCTCCGTCTTAGAAAGCATACGTCCTCGCATGCCATGTGCCATAACAGTACCGAAAATTCTACTAGGCATACTTGTTTTGCTCATTGTTAATAACTACACATCCTAAACTCCTAATTATTAATTCTGCGTTAATTTTAATTTTTAGTATCGAAATATATGAAGAAGATTCGAGGGGAATCAATAGTACAGGTCGCCGACTTATTCGATGATAATCAATATTGAGCATACACGACCTAACAGATTCGTAGCTTGTAGTAGGCCAAATGTTGGTCTTAGGGAATAGATAAAATATTTGTGGGCAGATCGTTAGAAGTCATCCTTCGGACAATTTATAAACGCCAAGTTCCTTCACGATGGCTATCACTACAGGAATTTCCAAATCAATTTGCATTGCAATGAATTCCTCGGAGATTCCCGAAATATAGAGATTCTTAACTATCTCTTTCTTTTCCTCAGAAATACTTCTAGTCTCTATCATCTATTGTAAAGATGACTAAGGTTATCGATATAAATATCTAAGTGAATCCTGAATTAACATATTGCTAGTCAAATTAATGCCTAGCAAGCATTAACTAAGCCATTTGCAAGTAATCTTGAGATGTTTTGTTCTATGGCCAAGGGAAGTGTGGAGAGTAACATGCTAGAAAGGACTTGCCAAAAAGCAGTAATATTCAGAACCTGACAACTCGAGAGTAGTACTTGCGTTGAGGATCAAAGGTCGCTTTTCCTTTACCACTAAGAATTGGCATACAGAGCCACGAAATCCAGAATCACCTTACGTGGACTGGTATAACTGATTTCACTTTTCGATAGACTCTTAGTCTTCCAAGAATGAGGAAAGTCGTTCTGAAATTCTAGGAGACAATCCCAACAACACAAAGTGAAAACCAAATCCTACGATCACTCCTGCGACCAAATTACTAGAGTGCAAATAAATTCCAAGGAATATCACTAACGGTGGCAGCGCAAATATCATCGCAAGACCTGAGCTCACCCAGATCGATTTAGCAAACGCGTCTGGCGTGACATTAATATTGTTTTTTCCCGGGAAGCCTAATCTATTGTTGGGCATATGCATTATTTCAAAATTTGTTCCTCTCATGCCAAATTTATACGTTAACATTATATCTGTACCTACATACTGTAAAAAGATATAAAAATTGTATTATAAAATCATTACACGATTATATGAAGGGTCATCATTCTTCCTTTGAAGTGAATATTTAATATTTTTGCCTTACTAACGTGGAAAATATTAAAATTATTCTTTGATAATTTAAAAAGTAATCTAAGAATAACAATCAGAAAAGTGTGGTTTGTAAATATGTACAATACTCTAAGATAATGTTAATAATTACTACAGCTTAGCATGGACTAAATGGAATCAGTTCAGTTACAAAGGAAAAAGATTCCCGTTTGGAGATGCTACTCAATCTATTCGAGAAAGAGGTGGAACCGTACGATAGGATGTCATCGCTGTTTCTCCTGCTTACTACGGTAGGAGTAATTTTGTCAACTCTAACTCCAGTTCCGATTATGCTTTACGTTTTTCACGTTAATCCATTTGCTGCATTGGTTTCAGGTGGTATCCTTTTCTGGATTATTGGTGGAATTGTGGCAACCTTAGTAGTGACTAGGGTTGCGATACTTTTTTTGATCATCGGAAACACCTAATCTCAAAACTGAAATACAAACCACTAACTGGATTGTGTATGTGCGATCTAAGTCAGCTGCGTTCGCATTTGAGTAAGATGGATAAAACCAATTTCCTTGGAGAGCGAATAAGGCATAAGCATTTGGCGGATTATTATCGAGAACGGATTGGATGGAATTAGTTAGCGACTGAATTCCAGAAGGCTTGTACAAGCTTATGAAGACCACCAAATTATATTACTCATATTTTTCTTGAAAGTAGTAAAGAACTGAATGATAATCTACTCTAAAGTTTGAGTTAAAGTTTGAGTGTAGTCGAAAGCTAGATGCATGATTGATTCCTGATTCAAGCAGGTTAAATCTTAGAGCGTCTCTAACCAACTTACTATGGAGTCCACAATTTGACGCCGGTCTGATTCAGAATATCTTTGATCGTTTTGATTGAAGAAAATAGAATGGTAAAACCAATGATCACAATCAAATAATTTCAAGTGTTTTTGATCGCTCTTCAATAAGTCGTAGAAACCGACAGATAATTCGGAATAGACA
>JALZOS010000036.1 GCA_030913755.1 Thermoproteota archaeon
CTCTTGGGCTTGTGAGCTAGTAACGAACATAACATTTGGTGCCAGATTGCTAAACTGCTTGTTGAATAAATCTGTGAATCCGGCTCCAAATCCGTTTACAGAATTAAGAAGACTACTTCCTGCCATAACCATCAAAATAGTTAGGATGGATCTTAGTTTTCTACTCATAAGAGCCTCAAATGAGAATTGCAATATTTCAAGGACATTCATATTTTTACAAATTGCTCCTACTTTTGTAGACTAGATTGATCTTCCTTCTTTTCATGGGACTCTTTTTTGTTCTCTGCAAAAGAGGTATTCGTGTCTAGCGCAAGATCATCGTCTTGTGATTGTTCTAATTGGATTTTGAGTCTACTCCTCTTTCTGCGTCTCAAATATATCATAACACCGATGGCAATGGCCGCTATAACTGCAATCACTCCTGGTAGAATGGTTGTTGTATTTTGATCAGATCCAAATAGCCCGCCAGAAGAGCTTTCCCCTTGGACCTTCTGCTGGAAAAGAACAGTGCCATTTACGATAGAAGTATGCTCTATTCGCAAGTCGTCTTTATATGTTACCTTAAGAGATACGGGATACGTCCCTGATTCTACGTTATTTGGCATATCTAATGGAATGCTAACTGGAAGAGGCGAATTTTCATCCAAGTCGCCCAAATACTGCGGAGGAGGCAAAGAGCTGACAAGGTGTTTGGATTGTGATGGATCATTGATCATCTCTACAGTAGTAAACATTGCCAATGAATTGCCCTCATTCAACAAGTTGGCAACAAGATTTGGAATGTCCCCTATAGTAGTCACGTTAAAGTCATATGCCCTGATTGTGAACTGGCCTGTCACATAAGCACCAAGATTAAGTGAATCTGTCTTTGTGTCGCCATTGAATATGTAATTTAATCCCAGATTGAAAAGAATAGGGTTTCCAACTGCACTTTTAGCAGCAAAAACTTTGGTAGCGAATGCTTGATCTGCTTGTGCGCGCAAAGAATTTAAGGTCCATTTTGAATTGCCTATTATTTTTACTGAATCTGAAGGTGAGTTTAGGGTAATTACCAGGTTAGAAACTGGGGTGCTTGAATTATTGGATATGACAAAATTTAAGTCTTGAATCTGACCGGCAGTTATGATAACAGCTTTTTGAATATCCTTCTTGTCGACAGTGCCGCCGGTACCAGGTCCTACACTAGTGGAACTTTCATTACCATTGGTACTTAAACTGATGACAGACTCTGGAGGCTTTGGTGCGACAACCAGCCCGATAAGTGAACTCACTTGCTTTGTATTTCCGTAAGCATCGCCGTATGATATCTGGAGATTAAGATTCTGTACCTTTCCACCTGCATCGAAGCTTGGATAGATTATAGTATTTATTACCTTCGAACTATTTGATGGGATTGTGCCCAGGTCAAACGTTGTACTGCCAAGGGTAACAGATGACGTAGACTGCTCAGTAGATCCTGACAAGGAATTTGATAGTGTTGTGTTTCCGCTGCTTATCCCGTTAAGAGAAACTGTTACACTATTTGCATTAGCACTGGCAATGTTCCTAATCGAAATGGGAACCTTGTTTATTGTACCAGGAATTAAAGATTCTGTAGAGAGAATGCTTGCGTCCAGCGTAACCTTTCCTGGGACACGGAATTGAACTGGTATATCAGTTTCGATATTTCCTATTTCCAGTATCTTGGAATAAACCAGTCTTAGATTGGTTGAATACTGTCCAATCCTAGCGCTGTCAAGTGTATTAATGTCAAAATATAATGTAAAAACATCGCCAGCCTTGACTATGGATTTAAGACTTGCCGCCGCAAACTGACTACCTGTAGTGTTCGCTCCATTGTTATTGGTCTGCCCTGCAGCAGCTGTGCCGGCTGCCTCAAAGCCATCAGGCAAAGTCAAAACTCCTTTGACGCCTGTAATATCCTGCCTGGCTTTATTCACTAGTACTATGGCAAGAGTCGAAGATCCCTCTCCGGGTCCCACTTCTACTTTTGTTTGTCTGGCTCCAGGGATCGAACTTAAATTATCACTCCAATATGAGTCCTGAAATCCAGGCGAATTATCTGTTTGTGCATAAGCATTCATTGTATAGCTAGTGCCGTTACCATCGTTAATCAACTGGCCTACACACAGCATCAAAATTACGGTGAATCCAAAGATCAAAAGTATAGTATGGCTATTAGTTATATTGGCCACCTAGTTTACAACCTCCTTTTCAATCGTTCCATCCTTTATGAAGATTATTCTATCTGTCTGCTCTGCTAGCTCGGGATTGTGAGTAACCATTATGATTGTCCTTCTATATTTTCTTGAAAGATTCTTGAGCAGGTCAAAGACTTCTGCTCCAGTCTTTGTGTCGAGATTTCCCGTGGGTTCGTCTGCAAGTATTAGGGTTGGATTATTCATAAGAGCCCTTGCTATTGCCACTCTTTGTTGTTGCCCACCACTTAGATTCGAAGCTTTCAACTTTGCTTTGTCTTTAATTCCCAGCGCTTGTAGTAAGACAAGCGACTTTCGGTTTCGTTCGGATCTACTTATCCCTGAGACCATGGCCGGAAGCTCTACATTTTTTTGGACACTCATTCTGTGAACTAGATTATACGATTGAAATATGAAACCAATAAGCCTGTTGCGCATGTAAGCAATCTCGTTATCTTTTAATGACGATATGTTTACTCCACCTATTGAGACTGCTCCATTTGTGGGTCTGTCTAATGCCCCAATAATATTCAGAAGCGTAGACTTGCCACTTCCTGAGGGGCCAACTATTGATACAAACTCTCCCTTCTTTACCACAAAGCTGATATGTCTTAAGGCTACTAGTTTTTCGACCTTTGAAATAAATACTTTTGAAATATTACTTACTTTTAGTGCTATCTGATTTTTATTCTGATTCTCATTTACATTCATGACATTCAACCCGTTATGTCCAGCTGACCTGTTTCGGAGGAAAGGACTATATTATTATTAAGTAACTCCTCGCAATTACCTGCGCTATCATCACCTTCTGACACGTTGGAATCAATAACAATATCTACGCCTTCAGCGCAATCAAAATAGTCTGCACCAGGTCCTCCCTGAAGAACGTCATCGCCTTCTCCACCATATAACTTATCATTTCCGTTGGCGCCAGAAATCATATCATCGTCAAGGCCTCCAGTGAGTATGTCATTTCCCGTTTCACCATAGATCAGATCGCTACCTTGGCCGCCTTGAATGATATCATTATCATTTCCCCCATATAGCTTATCAGGATCCTCGTCTCCTTGAATTACGTCTGCGCCTCCATCACCTCTAATGGAATCAGAACCTTGAAGCCCGAGAATTAGGTCATTGCTGTCAGTCCCAGTAATTAGATCATCTCCCGACGACCCTAGTTTTGTAGATATTTGACTAGCTTCCGCAGGCAGGTTTGTTGAATTGGTGTTAAGAGCTTCAGTGTCGTTAGTACGTGATGTTAGTCTCTGCGCCGTGGCAGTCGAATTGAAAGGATGCGTATTAAATAAGAGGAGTAAAAACAAGATTGCTGTAGAACCAATAAGAACGATCCGTCTAGTTGTTGATTGTTTGTCGAATGCATTCTCTTGCTTCTTCCAATTCATAGCATTTATCCTTATTATTAAACAAAATGTCTTACATATAACTCTTACATCGTAGTTCTGTGCTATATAGGACATATTTGTTTATATTATGGTATATGTTAATATAAGGAATTGCATAAAGGCGTACTGGACCCTCATGACATAAAAATCCTTCAAATACTGAGTAATGAAGGTAGAAGGTCATACAGGAGCATAGGTCTTGAGATCGGTCTTGGTTCAAAAAGCATCAAAACAAGAATCGACAATATGATTTCTACAGGCGTGATAGAGAAATTTATCGTAATAATCTCTCCTTCAGTTTTAGGATATAGAAAAGAATGTTTCATTATCGTAAGAAAGCGTCGGGATAAACAAAATGTCCTTGATAACCTTAGACTACTGGGAGACGTAATGCTCGAAGTTGAATCGCTAGGGGGCGTATCCGCATTCAAGTTAATAATTCCAGAAGAATCTGAGAACAAGATCCAATTTCTTGCTGATGCACTTAAACCAGCAATAGTGGAGACCATGCTCATAACAAACTCCTACAAAACTAACGCGCGACTCTCTACTACTGACCTGGCTCTAGTCCAGTGCCTTATTTTGAATCCTAGACTAGAAAGCTCGGAAATCGCCTCAAAACTTTCGATCTCAACGAAAACAATCACACGAAGACTTCATATAATGCAGAATGATCGCACGCTAAAATTTAGTATACTTTTGAATCCTTCATCTCTAAGGGGATATATCCTATTTGGTATCACGGTGAATATTAAAGAAGCGTCGTACCAAAAAATTCTGGCCAAAATTTATTCTGATTTTCAAGAATACTTTTTGCTGCTTCCTCCAACATTGCCTCAAGACACAATTACTGTCCTATTCCTTAGCAAAGACGTGTTCACTGCAGATAAAATCCTTGAAACTATCGAGTCATACAAGGGAGTAATACAAGCAGAAGTTTTCTTACCCACAAAGATAAAGCTTCAACAAGAGTGGCTTACCGGCGAGATAGACAAAAAGCTCCACAAGAAAGAGATTCACCTGAGTAAACTACTGGTGACGAAACGTTAGTAATACGCCGTGAAGATTATACGGATGCACAACATCAATATCCTCTTTCAGTCTTACATGTTCATTAGCATTGTATATTGCACAAAAATTTTAGTAACATATAGTAATTTCATAAACAAATATCCTAGTATGACACTTGATTATGTCGCACTACGACATATAACAGGCTGAATATGACCGAATCTAGCAAAATCACCCGATCTAGTAACATAACTTTCTGAAAGGTAGCCGTGATTCATCTTCCTACCATGCCATTTCTATTTTCAA
Organism: Thermoproteota archaeon; assembly: GCA_030913755.1. Taxonomy (GTDB): domain Archaea; phylum Thermoproteota; class Nitrososphaeria; order Nitrososphaerales; family Nitrososphaeraceae; genus TA-21. The sequence continues at coordinate 4,919 of JALZOS010000036.1, forward strand.
GATAATCTGTTGACCGCCTGATTGGCATCTTATGTCAGCTGTGTAAGCTGTTACCAGTCAATGTATATCTCGGAAGAAGTATATTCCTTCAGTGGATAATGTCGGTGGGTCTTTATTCTTCATATTCACAGTGAATATGCGATTTTCTAATACACGGGATTCTGGATTATTTGATTTATTAACAAATGCCTCTATTGGATCTACGTTCAAATTGAATTTATTAGTCTCGTTAAACAATTAATCTGGTGTCGGTTCAATAAGATCAATCTAAGCGTTGCGACCATTTCCAACGTCTTCCAATGAGCTATTGATCTTGACTTCGCTTTCATCGTACAGAACATTTGTCGTTCTTGTGAGTACTATAGAGGGAGCTCATGTCTCACGTGGGAATTCAATCTGTATGTATGCAGGTTGTTGCCTCCGAATGTTGACACAGGGATTTAGAATAGTGGGAGCGTGTTATTGAAGAAAAATAATTATGTGACCAGTGGTGAAGGACGGGAGTTGAGCTATTATCATGATCTCTGTTTCGTTTCTGGCTGTAATAGTCCTGCTGCGGTTAGACTAAAAGTATCGTTAAAAGACAAGGACGATAAATTTAGTACATTTTGTGAAGTAAGATACCTTTGCTCAACACATTATAAAAATATTGGAAGAATGCAGATGAAGGGGGATCTTCCCGTATTTCTTGAGAATTGGGCTTGAATTATAGGAAGCAAACCAACAGATAGACACCACTAAGGGCCACCAATCTGGATTGGACGATAATAAAATACAACTGAACAACCACGATGGCAGCAGTCAGGCTGATGATCTGACAGTGCCGAAAGCTCAAAATG
>JALZOS010000202.1 GCA_030913755.1 Thermoproteota archaeon
AATACTATAAACCAGTTTGGACTTTTGGCTATTTCTGGCTACACTGCCAAGAAACTCTTGTACCTTCAGCTGGCTGCAGGTTTCTTCAATCAAAATAGTCCGCTATCTTCTCACATCACTTACAAAAGGGCACTTAATTATACCTTTTACGTGACGTTAAATGTGTTTAACGAGTTTTAAAATGGTGGTTAACACGTTATGTCAAGGGATATCACTAGCGATATTTCTCGCATTTAAATATTAAAAATTATGGTAGAAATTATGGAATTAAGTCAAAAGGACATAGACAGCTTGCTGGGTATATTACAATCTGTATCGCAACTCCAAAAGCGAGTAGACTATTTGGAAGAAAGAGTAAAACTATTGGAAGATTCAGATCGGTTAGGGTAGTTTGCACCTTTGTTTGTTCTCTACTGTCATTTACAAGGACGCGACAATCTTCATAATCTTTATTTGTATTCCAGTCTTTCCATATACTATCGCAAAGTTACAATAACGTAATGAAGGTAATCACATATGCGATTCCTTAAATAATTAATATAAGAAACCAAACAGTTTAAAAATCATACACTCTGAGAGTAATTTGCCGATGATGACGCAATATTCATTCATGCGCTGAGGCATTCTAAGTACTAAATATTCTAACATAACCCCACACGTTTGTAGCTGGAGTTTTCTGTGGTTTGAGCTCACAAGTGGCACGTGGAATACAACTTGAACACGGTCTATTACGACACGGCGAGATACAAAAGTATATAGAACAACAGAGAAGGGCTTGCACTAGCACCTATTTAATCAAACTTTTCACTGATAGTTAAACCTGTTCAAATAAACAAAACTCACCCCCGCTGCATTCTCGAAAGTCAGACTCCGTCCGACTTCAAAGGTTCCTGTCATCCATGGATGAAATGTAGTGACAAGAAATATTTCCATCACCATTGACAACAGCAGATCCCGTTGGTCCAGGTAATATTACCCCTGTATCAAATAACTTGCCAGAATCAGGTGTCGAAGAGCTCACCAGAAGTTGTAGGTTGAGGAGCTATGTCTGCATTGATCCACGTTATCCTATTACTACTTGATATTTGGTTTGGGCGGATTGAAAAAATTTAGAACTTGTTGTACCGCAGCTCCTTGTGGAATTGTGATTTTTTGGCCTATGCAGTGTGTCATGTTTAAGGTGGCGGTAGCTCCCTAAATTTTCTGTAAATCGAGAGTTTTTGTTAAGGCTGACGGCAAATGGTTAAACCAAAGAAGAAGAGCGTACATCCTCGGTATGTTCTCCTGTGTTAGTGACGTACATTGCAAACATCGTAGATATTGCAAGAATTACACTAACACCAATTATTGCCCGAGAAAAAAATGTTCATAGATATTAATTTTGGTTTTTTATCGCCATGACATAGGTTATAAATATAACCATATGTACAAATTATCTAAATTGTAATTCTTGTGTGGCCTAGGAAACTGCATGATATTACACCCTCGGTATCAGGAAATATACGTATGAAAAAAAGAAGACAAGCATACTTAAATTTAAACATCGAACAACAAAATGCAGTAGGATCATTTTATGAGATGGTTGAGGATACATCGATCCAGATAACATCAATCAGATCACTATTACATGTCAATCAATATGACTTGAACCAAACTGTTACCATTGAGACAGGTTTCGTATTTGGAGCAGTCTTCTCACAAATTATCAACGGTTCACCCCGTGGTGATATTAGAACCCTGAAAAGTTCTAGATATGGACTTCATACTCTTCTTCTTTTAAAGGCAGTGATATGGTATTAGACGCTTCCCAGTTTGAACCAAAATTTATAACTATTAGTTGTCCTTATGTAGGATAATGTCTACTGCAGACGCAAACAAAGCGAAGGAAAAGAGTTTGACTTGTAACATATGTGGTTTAGTCTTTGAGAGTGAGCAAACCTTACACGACCATAGGAGAAAGGATCACAGTCAAGAAGCCCAGCCGCCAGCAGGTGTAACCTAATGAATGTTGTTTAAACATCAAATTTGTGCGAAAATAGAACGGTTTTTTGCAATTTCAGATGATTTAGATCCCAGCTGCCCCATGAGTCACAGTAGCAGCAATTAGCATCTTGGACTAGATTTACTGACTTATTAACAAGTCTATTTAAGAGTGCAATTTGAAGTACGTAGCAGGACAGAACTAAAGGCAGTGTAGCACCATTAATCCGTATGATTTAAAATTCATCTCATTCGTACACTCAATTAAAACATTTCTCACAATTTTTTACTTGAACTCGGGTTGTTAGATCGAGATAATGATCTGGATAAAGTGTATAAGACAACGAAGATATTACAATATTAAAGTTGTATAGACAAATGGAGGAACTCAAGATCTGGCAGAATGGCGACCAACAAGCATGAAGCATCCTCACCCCGCAAGAATTGATACATCAGCTTTTCCTCCTAGCCACGAATGACTTGAAATGGAATTATTGGCCATCAATGTTCCAACTGGTTTATGGAGATATCAAAGATTACCTGAAATTAGAAAAGTCTTTTATACTAAAACTTCAAACCAGAATTGATTTTGATTTGATGGTCGAATACCGTAACTCGGCTGTGTGTAAAATATGGCTAGTGTAGAACTTGCAGCGGATCTTGGATATGGCGTCCCATGGCTAACTGTAGTATTAACTTCAGCTTTAGTTATTGCTACTGCTTTCTTCGTGTACGTGGTTCTGTCTACAAAATCTAATCATGTATCCCTAAAAGGTCTTGACAAGGTAAAGTACGAACTCAATAAGTACCATGCAGAAAGATACTGGGGAATCTTCGTAGCGGGATTGCTAATTTGGTTCTGGGTTTTAGGCTATCCTTGGATGCCGCCTGTCGCTTTCAATGCTGCATTACAGCAGTCACAAAATGTTCACATCATTAAGGTGACGGCCGGGCAATGGTATTGGATGCTTGAAGATGGAGGCTATTCTCAAAACGCTAATGATACTAGCAATAACACCAAGAGCAATCAACTATATGTTAAGGCTGGCGAAACTGTGAAATTTGTTGCACGATCGATAGACGTAAACCATGGTTTTGGTGTTCTTTCCAGCTCAAACCAAATGGATGTTCCCCTGTTCCAGATGCAGGTAGTTCCAGGATATGATAACATATTTTATTACACATTTAAAAAATCGGAAACATGTACCGATATATGTCATTATACCATAAGATGCCTAGAATATTGTGGCTGGAATCACCCGTATATGGTTTCTAGCATTACTATTCACGCGATGTGAATGGGGAGCCATATGAATAAAGAAAATCCCCTGTATGATGAATACGAACAAGAACACGGTCCTGCCCCACTCTATAGAATTTCGAAGGATCTATCGCACCTAACTTTAATGTTCATTATTTCCTCTGTCGTGTTCTTTCTTGCAGCTGGCACGCTGGCGATTATAATGAGAACGGTTCAATCTAAAGTAATTCTGTTAGGAACCCAGCAACAGACCATAGGACTGTTCTACGCTGCTCTCACGGCACATGGCCAAATAATGTTCTTTGGGTTTGCTTCAATGTTAACTGTGGGGCTAAGTTATTACTTGCTTAGTAAGTTTGCAAAAAAACCACTCTACAGTATGAATATGGCCATTATTTCGTATTCTTTGATGAATGCTGCTAGTGTACTGTTAATAATATCTGCAGTCATGTTTTTTGGTGGCGGATGGTACAACCTTATGCCTCTGGCTTTTCATCCCCAGAATGGAGGATGGACTACCTTCTCAACGGTGCTATTCCTGATGGCAGATACTAGCGTAGGTATAGGTTTAGTGGTTTTTTGTGTAAACGTAATAGCTACTGTTCTAAAAGGGAAGATCGCAGCAGGGGTACAGATGAGCGAGCCCA
>JALZOS010000046.1 GCA_030913755.1 Thermoproteota archaeon
GTAATGGGTAACTTTGCTGTGTCCAAAAGACCAATCTGTGCAAGTAGAGATGCCTGATCCCAGTAAATGTGCTCATGGACAATCCTGTTCCCCTTGAATTTCATGACAACGACAAGTGGAAGCTCCACATATTTTCCTGTAGGAGCAATTCCTGGAAGCATAAACGGAATTTCAGTACTGTGTGTAAAGCATAAAATAAGCTCATCCACCACTTGATCTTTCCCAATTGTGCGGGAAATACGTCTTATCTTTGTGTCATTGGGTGTCTTTCCAACAAACTGAGTCTAATTGAAATGATAGACTTGATCAAAGCCAAATCCACCCGTTAGTACGGGTACGTGATGCACAATAGGTTCCTTTACTATTGTCTTCATTGTTGCATCAACATCAAGGTCTACAAATTCATGTTTTACATGTTAATCGAATATAGCTCCCAAGTAAATCCATATTTGTTGATTACGCTTAATCATCTACCTGTCTCCAGAGGCAAACGAGATTTGATACACTTCCTATATACCTTTTTGCTAAATTCCTCGTGCGTTAGATCTAAAGGTAATTCTAAAGTCAACTGTGTTCGACATTTCGTTTCCTAGTTATAAAGCAGTCGACCTCTTCTTTGCAAAAAAGGATCGTATGCAAGATTATTGAACTCCACCTCCTCTGCTATTGATTATTGAATCTACAGTCACAACTAAAGTAGGTCACAAAATAGGGTCAAATCTGTCACCGATCACACTGGACGGAGAAAACAGACTAACAATTGCTAATACGGATCAGAACTTGCCAACAGAAATCTTGTGGATGATGCCATCAAGTTTGTTTCGACTCATAAAAATGAAACTGAAGGAAAACATCAGGATATGATAGGCGATGTAGACACTCAAAAATCCTTTTCTACTGAAATTACTATCAATGCTGAATCTATTAGAACGCATAACACTACGTTTTGATTAAGTCTTTGCAGTAATGGCGGTACAATAAAAAATTGATTTAAGTTTGATAGTGTGTGACCATGTGACCGTCACACGCTGACAGTAAACTTACTCCCAGAGAGAGGCATTAATTTTTTTCCATCATAACATCTATGACCAGAATGTTTTGTATTGCAACAATAATTTACATCCGAATTAGTTGATATCTCTATTCTATTTATCTAATATAATGCAGCATACTTTTAATTCAAATCTTGAGTAAACGTTTATTTTTGAGAGCATTATTGTCTTTTCGTTTGGTCTGAAATGATCGACATCTTTATGTGTAGGTAATACAAAGTACCAGTTGTTAAAAAACATCGGGATAAACCGAATATCGTTATTAATTGCAGCTCTAGCCATTGTTGCAATAATTATCATTATGGCGTTTACCGAAATCCAGAGCAGAATTATCTCTGCAATTATTATCGAAAAGAAAGTTAGCGAAGTAAATGTGGTGGCTTCTAGGGCTTCTCTTAGATTGACAGACGCTGCAACAATTTTGGTGATAACCAGCAACTTACCTCAAATTACAACTACCCCTAACGTGAGTCTGATAACTGAAGATTCACGTGGTGTACCAAAAAATGAAGAGCTGGGAAAAAGATTGATAGCAAGAAATATCATGCAGCATTATCCTAATTTTGAGACTGTAGGTTTTCTGCTTGCCAACGGTGACGTCTATTTTATTGAGCCATATGAAAGCCAAAAAAACGTTACGCTAAAGAATTTTGCATTTAGAGATTATTACAAAGGAGTTATTGCTACAGGTAAACCCTATTTGAGTCAAGCCATTCGGTCTAACGCGACAGGTCATATTGTATCGGCGATAGCAGTTCCTGTTCACGATGCAACGAATGGATCTTTCAGTGGTATGTGGATTGGTGCTTTGGATTTGAAGGATATGAGGAAAGCCCTCTACGATCTGAGTTCCAGTACAGAGATTGTTGCATATATAGATCAACGCGGTCAGAAAGTGGTTAGCAGTGATGAACATGAATACTCGGCTCTGTTCAATGGTAATGACTCTTTGACATCTAAAAACGTTATTGGATTCAAGAATGGGATCATTGGAAAATCTGGATACAGTATAGAAACTATTAATCATACCCAGATGTTCGTAGCTTATTCGCCCATGCACGCTCTTTCTACGAATTGGGTAGTATTATCTTTTGAACCTTACGACAAAGTATTCTTATCTTCAAACTCCCTCCGATTACAGGGAGTCGCTATGAGCATTGTCATTGCGGTAGCAGCAACTCTTATCGCTATACTACTTCAGAGATCATTTCGTTCTTTAAATAGGCTGACTATGAAGCTTCACGGGTCAAATGAGGAACTGTCCATTAAAGAAAATGAGCTCGAAACTGCGAAGGATTCCTTGGAGGAGAAAAATAGAGAGCTTGAGCAAGTGAACAAACAATTACAACTACGCGAAAAAACACAACGGGATTTCATCAATGTAGCCGCTCATGAGATTAGAACCCCAATAGTACCCATCCTTAACCTGTCTGAATTATTGTACTCTAAGATTAAAAAACAGAATGAGAGTTCCGCTACCGGAGGGAAACAGGTAATACAGAATGGAAGCAAAAAAATTGAGGAAATGGTACAGGTCATTCTGAGGAATGCTTACAGACTGTTCCAACTTACAGAAGACATTTTGGATGTTACAAAGATTG
>JALZOS010000063.1 GCA_030913755.1 Thermoproteota archaeon
CAATGAAGCTGCTTCGTCATCGAGTTGTATGATACGATTTTGAGCAGAACGGATGTGTGTGCCCAGCTCCTGATAGCGAGCTTCCTTCGTAGCTAGGGAGGTTGAAAGTCTTAATCCCTTTTCCAAATCATAAACTGTGAGACCGCGCGTTTGCATTTCACGGTAAACTGGGATGAGACCAAACAAGTTATTGTTCTCGAGCAGTTGTGCAAGTTCATCTCGACGTTTGAGTTTCAAATATTCCACTTGAAACTTTTCAGCATCTTGTACTGAAATATCCAATTCTGTGATAACTTGATAGACATTACTTCCTCTAGGGCTTTGTCTGTCTAATATTTGAAATGCCTTTAACCGATTACTTTTAGCTGCTGGCGCACTTACCTGTTGACGTTGATTGTCTATTTTCTTTATCGTAGTAGGGCTCGCGTGAGCAATTTTCATAATCTCTCTATATGTCTTACCTTGTTCTAACAATTTTTTAATGAGCTGATCCTTATCATCTTTAGTTGACATATAGGGTGAGTATAGTTAGCAGCCCATTTAGGGCTTTCTAATTGTTGTACTATAATTGTACAGAGAAAAAGTACTTAATAATGGCCAGCTCTTAATCACACATTTCTCTGCTGCTTCTCGCTGCTATTCCCTGCTACTCTCTGCTTCTCGCTGCTATCGTCTAAGCACGCATATCATTGCAAAAAGATTATAGAAATTAGTTGTATTTTTATCGGGACGACCATGGACTGATCATAAAAGGGAGTCTACAATTTTGATCGATACTATACTATCGCTTGGTTTCAAGGCAATTGCAATTCGATTTGAGGCCGGTGTTCTAGCCTAGTTAAGACCGCCTTGACATGGCTTGGGGGGGCGAGGGTTCAAGTCCCTTCCGGCCCATCCATTAAACGGGTCGATATACATGAGTTATATGTTGATTTACGACGTAGCTATGAAGGAGATAGAGTAGGATTGCCAATCAGGCTCTCCACACAGTAAGAAAATTCTCATCTTTACGAAATGCTAAAAATGGTTCGTTGCTCCTTCAGCTTTACGAATTCATGAGAAGTAACGGGCTCTCCGAAAGACACATGAATAATACATTGAAAGCAAATTTAGCGTATACTGAATTCTTAATATGTCATTTTATGAAATAGATAAAAGGATCATATTATTCCTTCTTGGAAACTTAGATCAAAAGTATTGAGGAAGATCCAGAGACGAAATGGATTACGAATTGGAATGACTACCATTCGTGATTATGATTATCTGATTATTAAGAACCCATTTATCGATCTGTCATTGACTATGTAAAACGATCAAGTCATCGTTTCGATGTATACTAAAGAAACCATACCATTTGTAACCATTATTACAAATGCAGTAGATGTATGACTATGAGCGACTTAAATATCAACTGGGATGAAGTAATTAAGAAGGAAGCATTAGGGATTGGTGATTACGACCTTGGCGAAATTGTAGGGGTAGAAGCAGATCACGTGATTACGAAGAAAGGAACGGTCGATAAAGATAAATTCTCTCTTCCAAAAGACCTCGTAGTGCGATATGACGGACACACCCTCTGGTTTAAGATAACCCAAGAAGACGCACAACGATTCCAACGTTACTAGTAACTAACTTTGAAATACATAAACCGAAAAGAGTGAGAAAACCAGTAGAAGCATGATGGAAGATAGTTAAATCTGCCATTTCATAAGCATTCTGACGTATAGGGAACCTATAAGATAAAACCATACATTAGAGCACAGTATTTGTTATCTATTAATACAACCCTCCATTCGAATTTTTGTTCGGCGTTTATCTTATTGTGATTGAATGCCTGACTATAGTATCCAATCGATACTGTTCAACTCTCGATTCTAGATCAAACAAATCACAAATGTTAGGTTGACCAGTTGAGGTTGAGTTATTAGGTCCTGTTGTATTGCCTGGGATAGCCCCCTCACTCGACTGTCGTATGAAGACTATAGTCTATAGCGGAGAAAGCCAATTTATTGTTGGTTCGTAATTCTATCAGCAATGACACAGGGCATGATCATCGAGATATTTTTATTTCTTAGTGACCTATTCATGATCAGGATCAGGAAATAAACTATACACAGGCACTTCCAACCAGTACGACAATTAATGTGTTGATCCAATAAAAGACTGAGTACACTCAGAGAATTCTCAGAATTTCCCTATTCAAGCATATGTCGTACATCGCCCTCTAGTATACCTGACTCACCATGGAGTCTGTCTATGTGCTTAGACAGTCCCTCTTTAGTATCAAATGGAGATCCACAATACGGGCAGCTCAATTTAGCCTTACTGGGATCCTTTACATAAGAAATTGTCTTCTGGTCTATTATACAAACAGGTGTCCCCTCTAATGCGGCATCTTCCATAGAAAGAGCAATTTTTTCCATCATCCTGGAAACATCTTCTCTAGAGACAATCCCTAGAACCGCTGAATATGCATGGACCATTAACTGTCTTACATTTCGTTTATTCATAACGGACAATGCTTCTTTTACCGTCGTATGGGGATCTACAGCTAGCACTGGACTTGTCATAATTTCTCTGAGCTTCACTTTACTGGGATTCCTTCCTTCCGCAATTATCTTGTAGAGAATATCAGTTTTACTTACTAGGCCTACTACTTCACCCTTGTGCGATGCCAAGACGCTGCGCTCATTTCTGTCCTTCATTAGATTTATTGCTTCATCAACGAATCGGTCACTTTCGAGAATAATTGCATCACTGTTCATTACGATTCCCACATTTGAAGACATGAGCGATGGTATACCTTCTGGAATAGTAAGACCGTCTTTCACAACAGTATATATCATGCGATATATTTATAGATATTTAGCTCTTAATGCGATATATTTATAGATATTTAGCTCTTAAATATCGGTTATAATTATCTGCGAGAGTAGGAACGAGAATGGTCCGATCCTCGAAATTCTAATTTCAAGACGTAATTCTGTAAGGGTATTGCGTAAAATTAGAGCGTTGTTGATAATTCTTTCTGAAATATCAGTGAATTATTCCTCGGGTCGCTATCTTCACGCACAGATTTATCCTCCTCACGCTACCTGCTACTAATTATTTCTTTGTTGTGTTTTTACATGTCCGAAAAAAGACTAGGGACAACTAGAAGCTAACGTGTGAGAAGTTTACTTTTAATTGATTTAAAATAGTTTCTTTTGTGTTTCAATTTCTTGTCTGCTGGAGATGTTCTAAGCTGAACTCCACAACATGGACAAAAAACACCTAGATGAAAAAGATAAATCTCACATCTGCTGCAATATTTTCTGCCGTCACCGTACCCTGGTCTGTACTTCCTCACCAGTAGCCTTTCGCAAATACTTTTGCAAACCATAGGGAATATACGGCGAGAGTCGATAATAAAAGTTAGAGCACTGGACAGACCGGGAGGGTGTCTCAATAATAAACTATTAACATTATCTCGTCAAACAGGTCTTTTAAGGCAACGTAACACCTCGACCTAATTCTATAAATTGTCGAGTCTGTTTGGTTTCCGATAACGACTATTCGTGGGCTATCTTAGGAAGTGCTGGAATCTTAATTGGGGTTCCGAACAAACCAACTACTACGAGGATACGAACCTTACCAAATATGCTAATTAGACACAATCAATCATACTATTGTTGTTTAAAATCTTAGGGTGCTGCCTGGCTAACTAAATGGATTAGTAGTATGAAAATTGAATAGACTTTCGTCATCAAATGGATTTGGAGTTTCAATTTTAATAACCTGAAAGTGAGTCGTCAGTTCTTTCGGTTCATAATCCAGCGAAGCCACTTGAAGCCCAACAGCAATTTCTCCAAGTCCTGCCTTCTTATTTATCTTCCAAGAATGAGAGACTTCCCCATGTATGTCGGTAGCAACATTAAATTCTTTTGATTTTCCTGATGGATTAGTAACCAATCCTTTGATATCGGCGTGTGCAATAGGTTGACCACTGTCTGCATCAGAAACTATTATTCTCACAGTCTGCACGTCTCCAGGAACAATAGGATTTTTGTCAACTGCAGTAGAAACAGAAAAGTACTTGACATATCGTGGTGATGCATGTACTAATTTTGATGTCGGTTCCACTAATGCGTTTGTGGAATTGTTATTATTTGGCTCTAACTTTTGATTCATTGGTAAAATTCCCCCTTTTGTGGAATTAGCCTTATCCGTATTATAATTTTCTTTTTGTTGTATTCCTTGTTCAGTGTTACTAGAGGTGATGTTACTTTCTACGATACCGGTAAAGTTCACACTATACCATTTTGTAAGGTTTATGGGAGTCGAGAAGCACGATATCTTGGCTGTTGCTTTATTTTGCCCTTCCTTTACTTGGGTGTAAGCAGGACTGAGAATAAAGCTCCATGAAGAATAATCATTATCCCCGGTTGGCAGAGCTGGCTGATAAGGCTTTACATTATTTACGATAACTGACACTTGGCAACTACTTGAATAATTATCACTAGATGTTCCAGTAAATGGAACATTGCTCTTATTAATGCCTACCTGTTCTCCAATAATAGGTGAAGTAATTTTAATCTCCGGACTTTTTACCATCTGGCCATATACTTTATCTGACCAGAGATTCATGCTGACTATCAGGACTAGAGATCCTAAAGTCAGGAATATGAAAAATAAAAGTCGAGCATGCATATATCAGAGATGTGTACATTAAATAAAAGCATAGATACAACTATCTCTAGATGATTCTTTAATAATAATTGATTGTTGTCTTTTTATAGCAGTTCTATTGGTGGAGATTATTACGTTACTCGTTATGATGGCTTTGAGTTAACCTACCAGATAGCAGCTAGCTATTAGAAAGTACTGAATACGAGCTTTTTACATGCATTACAAATTCAACAATTTAAGAATTGAGAACTTTTCATCATCTGCCTTCTATACTCTCAGATACACATTCATATTCTCTTTAAACCGGAGCCATTCACAATAAATGTTAGACTTGTCGTCTTATACTCCTTAGACATATCAAATCATCAACTCAACGTAATATGTAAGGAAGCTGATACCAAGAGAAGGATTCTAGACTATGCAACATTTTTAAGTTTGAAGGGTTTGATAATGCTACAGATTTACAATCAGATAAATGAGGAACTTGACATTACGCCGACGATATCACGTACAGATATGACTTAATGCCCAGTCATAATTCCCAAAACAAAAAAAATAATGTTACTGATTGAGATCATTCAATCAGTCTACTCTAATTTGTTTGCCCTCTGATTTGCCTGCTTTTTTATCAAAAGTTATTTCGAGAATTCCATTTGTGAAAGTGCTTCTTGCAGTCTCTATGTTAACATCTGTAGGTAGATCGACAAGTTTTCTGTATTTCTTTTTGGTCGTGGAATCACCTGCAGTGACTTCAACTTGGTCCTCAGATGCGCTAACCTTGATGTCTTTCTTTTCAATACCGGGCATCTCTACAGTTACCTTAACTT
>JALZOS010000092.1 GCA_030913755.1 Thermoproteota archaeon
CTTTTGCTCCATACCGATTTTATCGAATATGAACCCATTTCTAAAGAAATCCAGTTAGCTGAAGAGGGAATTCCTATTGCGAAAAAACGGATGGATGATGTAATAGTAGTACTAACCGCTGTAGAGAGCGATGATGATGAAAGTACGCCATTAGATGCATCAACAGAAATAAGACAATATGGAGACCTTGTAAAGTGCGAACAAGTCTTAATCTATCCATACGCACATTTAAGTTCTAATTTGGCCTTACCTAAAGTGGCTCTAGAATTACTCCAATCTCTAGAAACTGATGTTCGAAAATCTTTTCCGATAGTAGCAAGAGCACCATTTGGCTGGACCAAATCTTTTAACATTAAGGTTAAAGGTCATCCATTGGCCGAAAATGCTAGAACAATAACTGGCCAACTCAAATTGTCAAAAGGCCATGACAAATCAGGCAATGATGAATCAACTGCGCTAAAGGCGGAGGAAACTGTGAGATCTTCCTGGCATATTCTAGAACTAGGAGGCCATCTAGTCCCTCTTGCGGAATATTCCTTTAAGGAGGATCAGTCTAATCTCAAAACCTTGGCCGACTATGAATTTTCAGAAAAAAGAATAGTTGATGAAATCCCGCCTCACGTCAAATTGATGAAAAGATTAGGAATTGCGGACTATGAACCTGCATCTGACAGCGGCAATATGAGGTTCTATCCCAAAGGAAAATTGATGAAATCCCTAATAGAGTCACACATTAGTCGTCGGATATCAGAATATGGAGGTATGGAGGTAGAAACGCCCATTATGTATGATTCTAATCATCCCACACTGCAGAGCTACTTTAACCGATTTCCTGCCAGACAATATAATGTATTCTCAGATAACAGACAACTTTTTTTAAGATTTGCTGCCTGTTTCGGTCAATTCTTGATGGCAAAGGATTTTCAAATTTCTTACAAGAATCTGCCGTTGCGACTATATGAACTGACTAGGTATTCTTTCAGAAGAGAGAAGAGCGGCGAATTAGTTGGATTGCGGCGACTAAGGGCCTTCAGTATGCCTGATTGTCATGCGCTTTGCAAAGACTTACAGCAGACAAAACAGGAATTTTTGGAACGATTTGATTTATCACTCCGAGTTCTGAACGAATTAGGAATTTCTCCGGCTGAAGATGTTGAAATGGCAATCAGATTTACAAGTCAATTTTATGAAGAAAATAAGGATTTCATTGAACAATTAGTCAGTAAATTTGGGAGACCAGTACTTGTTGAAATGTGGCCAGAGCGTTTTTTCTACTTCACACTAAAGTGGGAATTCAATTTTATCGACAACATTGGAAAGGCTGCTGCACTTTCGACTGATCAGATCGATGTAGAAAATGGAGAGAGGTACAATATCCAATTTGTTGACGAAGACAATACAAAGAAATTTCCTATAATTTTGCACAATTCCCCTAGCGGGGCCGTTGAAAGAGTAATATATGCTCTTCTAGAAAAAGCGGCACGCAATTCAAAATTGGGTGAGGTGCCGGTTCTCCCGTTATGGCTCACCCACACGCATGTAAGGCTAATTCCGGTGTCCTCCACGCATATTGATTTTTGTGAACAGCTATTCAGCGAGCTTACGAAAAATCAAATTAGAGCTGATATAGATGACAGAGATGAGTCGGTTGGGAAAAAAATTAGGGATTCCGAAACAGAATGGATATTCTACAGCCTTGTCATTGGGGACAACGAAGTTAAGGGTGGTCAACTTGTTCTGCGTGACAGGGCGACCAAAAGTCAGTATCATATTTCACTTGAAGAGATTATTAGAATGGTGAGATCACAGATCGTTGACAGACCTTATCTCCCGTTAAATTTGCCTTCTCACCTATCTCGACGTCCGAAAATAATGAATTAGTTGCTACTTCATTGCAGATTTTAAATCAACCAACATTTGTAAACTGTGCTCCTGTTAGTAGTAACGTCCTTACATCTTTACCTGATATTAATAGCGTTACTAAAAATAAACTGGTTATTTTATGTGAAAATAGATAAATGTTGGCCACAATTCCTGCGAATATCTGACATTCTGATTCGCAACTAAATACATACTGTCATGCCACGTCGCCCATGGAATAGAATCAAGTCCTACGAAAAAGATTATGTATGAG
Source organism: Thermoproteota archaeon (assembly GCA_030913755.1). Lineage (GTDB taxonomy): Archaea > Thermoproteota > Nitrososphaeria > Nitrososphaerales > Nitrososphaeraceae > TA-21. The sequence continues at coordinate 2,135 of JALZOS010000092.1, forward strand.
AAAAACTAATGCAGTAAAATTGAGAAAGGAACATTTCACTTATTAAAATTATTTGACGAGCTGGAGGTATTACGATTCTATTTTAGATCATCTTTTTATACAGCAGCTTTGCACTAGTTCTCATAGATGGGAAGAGTAGAGAAAGGAATACATTGTAGTGTCCAAAGCTGTGATAATTCTGCAGAGAGATCGATAAGTAGTAGCAAAGCAAGCATGGCAGGTGATCTTGTTATAAACACGTCGAACAAAAGAGCATATCTATGTAGGCAACATTATAAAGAGTGGAAAAAGGCAACGAAAGAAGACCGAGAAAATGAAAGAGCACGATGGGCATAGCAGTGTTGCTTTTTATGGAGAATTCTAGCATAACTAACTCTAACTAATCAATGTCGTGTGTGTAGAAATTTTCTAGTCAATATTCGAAGAAGAGTCTGGGTAGCTAATGTGCCTTCGCGATAGTCTTCATTTCTCAACGAAACTTCAACCATATCCATACCAACGAGATCGGCAGATTCATGTATGCCTTTAAAAATCTCTATTATGTCAAACGGATTTAGACCGAAAGGTTCTGGTGTTCCTGTACATGGAACATATTGGATGTCATATACATCTATATCGAATGATATGTAAATTTTTCTATTTTTCGTCAATTCCGATAGACTTGAGATGACATATTCGATATTTTTGTTCACATCCCAAGCATCAAACGTTACCACGCCATTGTCATGCGCAAATTGATCTTCTACCTCGTCAGCCTGTCTTATCCCTATTTGTATAATGTCATTACCTGTGACATAGCCTTCTTCGATCAACCTAAAAAATGGCGTAGTGTGGCATAACCTGTTTCCGTTATATTCAGATTTGAGGTCTCGATGAGCGTCGAAATGAATTAAGAGTGGTTTATGATTGGACAGAGCTTTATAGCAAAAATATGATATTGTATGTTCTCCGCCAAGAGATATAGGAATTTTGTTGCAGTCTCCTAATTGTTTAATAATGCTGGTAAGATTTTGATCTAGATACGACATAATAAGAGGAACATTGTGAGAACCTCCGATCCTTCTAGGAATGAGCAAATCTCCGATATCTAAGATTTTCAGTAGGTTTTTAATATCGACCTTCTCTTCAAATACAAATGTTTCAATCTGATGCGCCGATGTAGTCCTAATGGCCTCCGGTCCTCTTGCGGTACCTTTTCCGAAGGAGGTAGTTTCTTCTAGTGGAATTCCCATCATGATGACATCTGACTGTTCAAACGTAACGCCAATATCCAAGTCCCCGAAAGAAGCCCTAGCACCAGTTTTTTCGGGTATCTTAAACATGGTTTCAATTGCTTTAGGAAGTGTGCAAAATATACGTACATGGACGCTCCTTTCATTTAAATTCGTTATCTTAGACATTGTTAGTAGTACGTCTTGCCGCCGATAGCTAGGATCTTTTCCAGAAAAGCTCGTCTAGATTCGCCTGTCTAGGCTTGCCGATGATAGATTTAAAATTAACGTTCAACACGGAAAGTAACTGGTCAAATGTCGATTCTATGGCTTCAAGGTATTTTTCTTTATCTATTTCGCTGAAGCTAGCCAACTCCACTGGTTTAACGCCGTCGGTAGTCTTTGTTTTAACGAAAGAGATAATATGTCCTACCCTCACTTCTTTGCCACTACCGCTCAATAGCTTCGCAGCCTTTATGTGCTGAGGTAATCCCTTGAATGAAGCCATATCATTCCCAGTTCCATCTATCGAAAAATTCTTGATATTGTCGGCTATTTTAATTCCGTATTTTTCGGGGGATTTGTTTACCATCACATTAAAAGTAAGATCCTGAAGTGGAATTTCATTAGCCTCGAGTTTCATTGCATTTTCTTGGATAACTTCTATTATCTTCTCCTTCGCTGAGTTAAAATCAGAAGCAGTATTTACGTTACTCAAAATGTCAAGAACTTGATAGAATGCTCTTCTTATAAATGGAGGTGTATGAGATTTTTTTCCCGTTAATCCCTTTACATCAACTGTACCGTCTTTTAGTACTCCGAGATAATTCTTTTTCAAATCGCTAAAAACTACATACCGGTATTCCTTATCTAATTCGAGATCAATACCCAGATTGGCTCGGGCCCATTTGGAAACTTCTTTAACTCTACCTTCACTGGGGTCTTTCAAAAATAAAGAGTCAGTATCACCATATACTACCTCTATCCCTATCTCCTGGCACTTCTGGATAGTTTTAGTTGTGGTATCCCTGCCGATGGCAGCAGTCGCATCAGCCACAGGTAAGCAATACAGAGGAAATATTTCTGCGCCCATGACACCATAGCTTGCGTTAAGAATAACTTTTATGGCCTGACTTACGACGACATAAAGCTGCCTCTCATCGTAAACAAGGGACTTATCTTTTGAAAGATGTTTATAATACCCAACTCGAAGATCTCGTAATGATCCTATCAAAAGAGATGTTATTCCTCTCCTTTTTTTGCAGATCCAGTGATTAGTGCTAGGTATATTTTGAGCAGGATCATTCTGACATTCAAAATGAGGACAGTTTACGGTTTCGTATGACAGATTGTGAACTTTTATTATACTTGGATAAAGACTCGCGAAGTCGACGACTACAACATTAAAGTGTATGCCGGAAGTTGGTTCAACAACTAGGCCGCCACGATATTTTTTTTCTTTGATGATTGCTGTCGTAGAAGCCTGCCCCTTGGTCAAAAGTTCATCCCGACGTGGGATAAGTGCATTAATCTTCCTATGCTCAAAATACAACATGCCCCGTATCCATTGATTCACACCAAATCTTGAAACGTCTTCTATGGATAATCTGGAGATTCTCGCAATTGCAACTAGAAGTTTCATGAGAAGATCATCATTGAAGCTGGTGAGCCTAAATGTCAAGTCAGCATCTTTTAGACAATATTCAGCCAATTTTTCAGTCGAGAGGTCACTTATGTTTCCATCGAAATCGATTTTGCCATCATTCAAAAGCGCTTCCGAAATTGCTCCAAGTCTGTACTCCGAATATTTATGGCTGAATGCATAAATCTGAATGGATCTGTTTTGAAACGTCCTGAAGAGGTCTATATGTATTCCATGTTTGAGTTGCACAGGATCCGCTTGAATACCTTTTTTTATAAATGATTCACGTTTGATCAAAATTGGTATCTCTTCTTTTGGTATCGTAGACTTAGAGACAGGATCAATCCTGGAATCTTGCGATCGGGCGTACAAATAAGGCAGGTCAAAGTCATCTCCATTAAATGTTAATACTATCGGATACGACCAAATAATACTGAATGCTTTTTGAAGTAGTTCCTTCTCTGTCTTACAAATCTCTACCGCGGTCATTAGTCTACTATTATCCTCATGACAATCATCCTTTTGTAAAATAAGCACCTTCTTCAGACCATCACTTGATACGAATCCGACAGCAGTAATCTTTCTGTCATGCTCCCTCGGATTAGGAATTCTGCCTTCCTCTGAATCTACTTCAATGTCGACTGCAATACGTTTCATACTTGGTATGGGTTGGTTTAGGAGATAGGCCCAATCGGTAATGTATTTTCTGTACTTGTCGTTGCCTGCTTCTTTGGTGCCATCTATCATTCGGTCCCATAAAAGATTTTTTAAAGCCGCTTCAACAGTCTTAGAAATTTCATATTGATCTTCAATTATTTTGTCACCAATTCTAATATAATAACTTCCTGGAATCAATCTTGAATCGTAAAGATAATTCTCGTGGTATTTTATATCGGCTTCCCAGGCCGTCAATTTTTCACGAATACTATTCTCTGTCCCTCCAATTGAAAGTGGATCAGGAGCAGTAATTTTCAGAACTTGAATTTCTTTATCATTTATTAGGTCTGTCTTATTTTCTAAAGCCATCGAAAATCTCTTATCGTTACTAATTATTTGCTCAAGAGTTTTTTTGTACTCTATTTTCGTATAGCAATAAGGTTTATGCTTGGTTGTATCCGGCCAAAAACTAATTGAATTTAAACTCGGAACATAGAATTTAAGATAAACCTTTTGATCCTCTCCAGAATATATCGCAGACACCAGCATTGCTCTAGTATTTTCCGGTAGCTCTACCCAGTACCCATTTAATGTCTTCTTAGATTCAAGAAGCGAACCTTGCGCCAAGTAACGTACTAATAATTCTTCCATAATAAATATTTGCAGATACCCTTACAAGTCAAAATTAGTAAGTAAATCAATCTATTAGGCGTCGTGATCCGAACCTGTCCTGATTACACTTCGTACAGAATATTGAAGGCAATCGCCAATTCTTCAAGACCTTTGACTGAAAATTAAGACGACTTCGCATTTGAATGATATGTCCTTTCTGTGCCTTGATAAGATCGTACTCTCTCGACGTGCAAACTCCTGTCCAGCGCTAAGAAAAATCAATAAATAGCTTTTTAACAGCGTTCTTTTAAATAGTAATTATTTAGCATTAAAATCACGAAATATATGCATTAGTCTGTTAATTGCCTATAAAATCTTGCTATCGTCATGAGAAATTGGTTTTGCTCATAACGAGAGCATACGCAATCACGCATGTACTACTCAAGACCATGCTTAGAAAATAATAATGATCTTCCTATGAAATTCGAAGTAGTCATTATTTTCAAGGAATGTTTGAAAATGATGGTAATGTCATAAACCCATTATATTGAGCCAGCTAAGGTGTGTCTTTTCATACATTTTTTTATTATTATTGTCAATAATTAATCATAGGACGAGTTCA
>JALZOS010000099.1 GCA_030913755.1 Thermoproteota archaeon
ATTTGAAAGCGTTTTCAAATATCTCATAATACATTCTTATGTAATTTTCCATTATACATCTCTAGAAGAGAATCTAACTACTTGTCTATTCTATTCTTCGATAACGTTCTATTGCATTGTAGATATATATATTACTGCATATAAATTCTTTGAATTTAATATTTCATAAATCTCGTCATTACCTTCAGGCATTGGTTAAACAGAATGGTTGTCCAGCATCATCGATAGAATTGTTCGGACAGCCTCTAATCGTTAGAAGCGTTTCGATGGCACAGCAAGTTTATGGGATAAGCAAGGTGATGATACCCTCAGAATTCTCTGACGCTATTCAGTTGGTGCAACAGGGTTTCCCATCTATAGATGTGGAAGAGTTTTGTGAGGAAGATCATATAAAATCTAACGTATCCATTAAGGGTAACGAAAACTTGGAAATACCACTTAACACATTGATACACTACTCAAAAAGAACTAATGCATTATCAATAGAGACCATAATGTATCCTTGGGATTTTTTGAGCACAGCCCAAAAATTCTTTACGACGAGATTACAGAGCAAGTAATATCCCCAACAGCATCTATAGCCGAAACAAGCATAATAAAAGGACCATGTATAATAGAAGACGGCGTCTGCGTAGACGATTTCTGCAAGATCATAGGACCAACTTATTTAAGCAAAGATAGTTTCATAGGGATGAGTTCCTTAATTAGAAATTGCGTACTAGGAAATAAGACTAAGATAGGATTTAATTGTGAAATAGGAAGGACGTATTTTGGGGGGAATTCTAAAATATCTCACCAAAATGTGATATTAGATAGTGTCATAGGTGAAAATGTATGGTTTGGAGGGTATTCAGGAACTGCAAATGTGTTACTTACAAGAGGCAGTATTAAATATGCTGTAGGAAAGGATCTTGTAGATACTGGTACGGACCATTTTGGAGCAGTCGTTGGTAACAATTGTGCCGTAGGAGCCTCTGTAATCATTTTACCAGGGCGACAAGTTCCATCAGACTCTTTTATCCAAGCTGGAACTATCTTCGGAACAACAGACAAAAAATCTTGAATTTGTATCTAGCAATGGACCGCGACCATGAGATTATTTCAAATGATGCGACTGGTTAGCCTTCATATCACTTAGGTAGATAACAACAACATTGAATTGTTGAGAAGTCCTAAACGTAGAAGGAAGATTCATTCTTGGCAATGCGTCTGAAACTATTATTTGACCATTTGGTTTACTACTCGTGCACTACGAATAGGAGAAGAAAGTTCTCGAATAATGGCCAACTATACCAGCAGACAATGATTGTAAATAATCTTAGCACTGACCATTATTAGATAAAAATAGATCCAGATTAAAGAAGAAAGGATGGTCACCCATAAATATTCAGTAACTGAGTAGAAGTGATTCGGATGAAATATAGAAGCAGAACAGATATAGTTGGCTTGATCTTGGAAGGAGCAAATGGTGGGGCAACTAAAACAAAAATTATGTACAAAGCATTTCTATCATACGCACAGCTGCGAGAATATCTGGCCATGCTGTTGGAAAATGGATTAATAGAATACGAAGAAGGTAGACAAACTTATAGGACAACAGAAAAGGGCATACGACTATTACAGATTTACAATCATATGAGCGACGAACTCGTTATCTCCAACAACGTAAGATAAACAGACAAATAGACAGAGTTACAAATAAAAATAGAACTGAATTGCTCGCTGAATTCGTGGCGAGTCAAGAATAACTTTTTAACTTTTGGTGGAGAGCTCGGAATAAAGTTATTTTCATATCAAAGTCATAACATAATCCATTAAAGCTTCTTGCCAACAGTTTGAGTATGTCATGGTAAAAATATGAGAACTTCTATTAAAATGGCACATGCGATCTCATCTTAGGGATCTTCTCCGCCTATTAGGTTATTCATCACTTTATCCCCCTCAAGAACATGCTCTGTCAAAAGGATTAATGGATGGAAAGAGTGTACTAATTACAACACCTACGGCAAGCGGAAAGACGCTGATAGGATTAATGGGTGCAATAAGGGCCTTAGAAGAAGGAAAAAAGGTAATTTACCTTACGCCATTAAGAGCATTGGCAGCGGAAAAATTCATAGAGTTCAAAACTCTGCAGAGAATGCAATTTAGCGACCGTAGGAAAATAAGCGTAGGCATTTCAACTGGTGATTATGATTCTTCTGAGTCCAAATTAGAAGGTACTGATATTGTGATACTCACCAACGAAAAACTGGATTCAATTATGCGTCATGGAATAAAATGGCTGGATAGAGTCGGAGTATTTATTATCGACGAGGTACATCTAATAGGAGATCGCGAACGGGGACCTACTCTTGAAATTATATTGACTAAGATAAAAGAGAGATATCCGAAGGCCCAAATAATTGCTCTGAGTGCCACTATTTCAAATTCAGAAGAAGTCGGCAGATGGTTAGGATGCGAAATTATTGAAAGTGAGTGGAGACCAACCAGATTAGTCGAAGGAATATACGATTATGGTAAGGTTCGGATGAATGACGACGTTATTTTTGAAGTCGAACGAAGTGGAAGTACCAGCTCATCAGCCCCAATAGATCTGGCACTCCAGTCAGTGAAGGATGGTGGGCAGGCCCTTATTTTCGCAGAAACAAGAAGGCGTGCCGTATCTCTTGCTGGTAAGGCTGCCGAACAAATCTCGAAATCATTTAACGAGTCCTCAAAGAGCCTAGCTAAACGAACTGCATTACAAATACGAGATAGTGCAGATGCTGAGATTAACAGGACACTATCAGGTCTAGTTGCAAACGGAGTGGCATTTCATCATGCTGGATTGGGACCTAAGGTCAGAGAAATTGTAGAGAATGCGTTTAGGACTGGTGTTATAAAACTTGTTGCTGCAACACCTACACTAGGGGCAGGGGTGAACTTACCAGCAAGAAGAGTGATAATTGCAAGTATTTTTCGGTATGATCAAAATTACGGCGGAAATGTTCCTATTAGCATCTTGGAATACAAACAGCTGTGTGGCCGTGCAGGAAGGCCAGCTTATGATAAATTTGGAGAGTCCATAATTATTACTGATTCAAGAATCGACTCATCAGAAGTCTATGACCATTATGTATTAGGCAGCCCCGAACCACTTCAATCTCACTTGATGAACGAGAGATCTTTGAGAATACATTTGCTAGGTACCATTGCCACAATACTAAAAATTAAGAAATCTCGACTATACGAATTATTCAATCATACTTTTTTTGCTCAGCATCATGATCAAACGAGTATTAATTCGAAGCTGCATTCAGTATTAGAATACCTAGAAGAGGAAGGTCTAATAATTTCAAAAAGTGATCATTTGACTGCTACTAAATTCGGTAGGAGAACGTCACTTCTTTATATTGATCCACAAACAGCAGTGCAATTTAGAAAAAATATAAAATCGGTAGAAGTTTTTTATTCAGACAATATAGGTCATTTCTTGAGATGGATCGTTGAATCAAACGACTTTTATCCAAAATTGTCATTAAGAATCAAGGACATCCAACTTGTTAACACGCTTTTTACTTCGTACGAATGGAATTTGTATCAAGATTTTATCGAAAGTTCTAACTCAAGAAGTCTGGTAGCACTCCTAAAATGGGTGGATGAAGCAAGCGACAGAATACTAGCTGATAGTATCGGAGTAGAGCCAGGTGATATGTATAGAATGGTCGAAACTGCTGAATGGTTGCTCTACAGTTTGGGTGAAATTGCCAAGATTATTAGACGAATAGACATTGTTCATGAAATCAATATCCTTAAACTAAGGGTAAAATTTGGCATAAAAACAGAGTTAATCCCTCTTACTCAATTCGAAGGAGTTGGAAGAATTAGAGCAAGAGCACTATATGATGGGGGTATCGTAAATGCCGAAAAACTTGCAGAGTCTTCAGAATCCAAGTTAGCAGCTATTCCAAAGGTCGGTCCTACACTTGCTAGAAAACTCAAGCACCAGGTAAGTCGACGCAAATAATACTTCTATTTCATAGTATCACATCCGACAAGATTCTTTGCATTTAAATGCGTATAGTATGGCCCTCAAATCTATTGGTAAGGAGATTCACCGCAAATGGAAATCACCAAAAAATCTAATTGACTCTGTATACGGGTCCAATTTGTCTGAAAAAATTTATGACATTCATTGCTGCCATTTCTGCCATTCTAGATCGCGTTTCCTGGGTGGCACTACCTAGATGCGGTAACAATACAGCGTTTGATGCTTTTAATAACGGGCTTTCTCCGGAAACAGGCTCTTCCTCATATACATCCAATCCAGCACCTGCAATCAATCCTTTATTCAGAGCATAAACTAAATCTTTCTCTCTGACCACCTTCCCTCTGGCAGTATTGATCAGAAATGCAGTGTCTTTCATCCTCTTCAATTCATCCAATGAGATCATGTGATAAGTATCTTTGTTCAGGTCAACATGTATCGATATAAAATCACTCCTCTGGAGCAATTCATCAAAGTCAACATAGCGGAACCCAAATTTCGATTCAAGTTCGTACCTTCGAGTTCTATTATAATATATTACTTCCATTTCGAAACCTTTTGCACGTCTTGCAACCTTCGTACCTATATTACCAAGACCAATTATTCCCAATACTTTGCCGTAAACATCGGTGCCTAGTAATAGATCAGGCGTCCACCCAAATTTCCATTGGGCCTTCCTGACATAGTAATCACCTTTGACAACATTTCTTGAAACCGCAAAAATTAATGCAAATGTCAAATCAGCTGTCGTATTAGATAAAATATCTGGCGTATTGGTAACAACAATCTTCATATTTGTGGCTGCTTCTAAATCAACATGATCATACCCCGCACTATAACAGCTAATTAGTTTAAGTCTACCTCCTACCGCATCTATCACCTCAGAATCTATTTTATCTCCTAACATGCAAACGATTACATCAACTTCTTTGGCGTTCTCTATCATTTGCCTTTTAGAGATAGGTTTTACGCTGTAATTCATATTAATATGACAATATCTATAAAGCATAGAAGGACCGGGTTCTGGTAAGTTCCTAGTTATGTATACTACAGGCTTGTATAACATTCAACCTCTGGATAGTAAATTCCTTTAATCATTAAACTTTTTGATAAAAAGTATGGGCACAGGAAATATGTGCCGTGTAAACATGTCTACCTTGATAGTGCATCAATGGCGATAATATGGTGCTCACTAATGTCCCAACTGCTTACCAGTATCACGAAATGTTGCTCCTTTACGCTGAAAAATCGTCATGTATATCGATTCAACCTTAGAGGATCTACTATGCTTAGTCGATCTAAATCAGATTTCTCAAAAAAATCTGAATGCATCGGATAAAATCACTTCAAATTTTGTTTACTTTGCGAATTCCAGACTTCATAAGTAGTATTTTACTTGTTCATTGGCATTTAAAGAGAATAGGTTAGTGAGCAGATCTTAGGGGCAATTACGAATAAGACATTGGATCTGTCTTAGATCTGTCAATTCTATCGCCAATAGTATCGCAGATCTGATCAAATAATGACGGTTATAAAGCTGAGTTTTCTATTTCTAAAGAATAGTGTAATGAAATCGTACCGTTCTACCAGGAAGTTCCTGAGTTCGTATATTAAGAAATATTGGAGTTAGCGTTCTAAGATCACATAAAGCGAAGTTCAAAAAGCTTCGACACGATTAGCGCTACTATTTGATTAATAATATGCTGGCTGCCAGATTTTTTTCTAAATGTATAGAAATTAATATAACTACTATAAAATCAAACGATAGATAAATCTAAAAGGCTGGTAATGACTAATGTTGTCTTCCTATATTACTATTTTCGTGTATGGAGCTATAGTATCTTCCATCTCCTTTCTAATAATATATTTTCTAATGCCATGGTACATTCGTTACTTGGTCAAGAAAGCTAGTGTCGTACTTGATTATCATAAAGCCAAAAAACCATCTGTCCCAAGACCGGCCGGTCCTATACTATTCACAGGGATAGCAATCAGCGAAATTATGCTCTTTCTTCTAGTCCATGACATCAAGATAATAGCTGTTCTAGCCACGACGGCGATCTCTTTTATCATAGGGTATATTGATGATGTCAGAATCATGCCAGGGTGGTTTAAGCCTGTTGCCTTGATTTTTGCTGGAATACCAATAGTAATACTTGGCGCACATGGAGATCACCTCAATCTGATATTCGGTGATGCTTTTATTCCCATACTATATCTGCCGCTCATTTTAGCTATCATTCCTATTGCAGGAAACACAATAAATTCAATTGATGTACTCAATGGTGCTGCAACGGGATTTATTGTCATCGCTACCATTCCATTGTTGTTAAGTGTTGCAATATTTGGTGATAATGACACGCTGCTCGCAGGTCTACCCATGTTATTTGGCACTATTGCATTGTACAGGTTTCACAAATTTCCAAGCAAAATTTTCCCTGGCGACTCTGGTACTTTACTTCTAGGAGCTATGTATGGGGCACTTGCGATAGCAGGAAGCTCAGAAATAATCGGAGCGATAGCGCTCCTTCCTGCGGTTATGAACTCTTTTCTGTTCCTGTCAAGTGTGAAAAAAATAGTTGAGCATAGGAGGCTTATAAGTAGACCAACTGTCTTAACTGATGATTTCAAAATAATGGCTTCGAAAGAAAAAACTGCACCATCAACTTTGGTACGCCTCCTAGTAGCAAAAGGACCGTTATCAGAGGCAGAAATAGTGAATAGAATTTTCATTTTAGCTATTTTCTCATCAGTAATGGCATTCATATCTATTATCATGCAATATTACTTCACAAAGTGATAATCCAGGTGGTAATATTACTCTAATAGACAGTTCTCTATGTTTTACCTAGATGGATCGTAACGGAGCCAGTAGCCATTGACAACACATTGGAAAGAAAGATCAACATAGGTTCGGAAGGACTACGAGCTGAATTTAGGAATAAATCGGATTCCCTCAGCAATAGGAGTGACGTCATAAATAGGAACCGCTTTGGTTATTAGTTGCTGTTTCTGATCATGGTATTTCTTGTCTGAATGAATTCAGCCTTCATCTGGATTGAGTGTAAGGATGCATTGGTACAAAATGTTATTTAGGAGTTGGCAAAAATTGGTTCTGAAACGGCAGGGGATACAGGTAATGATATGACACAGGATATGATCATGGCATGTGATGATTCACCTACGTGGTTTTAAAGTAAAATTGAAAGAAACCTGCAGTAAGTCAGGGCGTTTTGAAACTATCTGCAGCAAGGTACTCCGAACTTTGTAACTATGTCGTAAATACCATTAATTATCAAAACTTGTTCAACATTTTTGTCTTAAATCACAGGACATCATCATGGTAGATATCATCATGGTGGTAGGACATATCAAAATAAGTACGCATACCGAGTATTTTAAGAAATGTACGTTACAAACCCTCCAGGACACCCCATCATTGAACCTTCCTGAGACACAAAAAAATCATCAAAGATTGAAATAGACATCACCATTATTACTAATTAAAGAGGGTTGCTGAAATGAATTGAATATACTTAATTTTTACAGTAGGAGTGGAAACATAGGTGGCATTTTTGGAGGATCAATGGCACTTAGAAAAACTCCAATGAGTGTTGGAGAAGAATATGATGTAAGGATCGAGGATGGGAACAGACAGGGAGCCGCAGGAACAGACAAAATAAAAGGTTTCGTAGTCTTTGTAAACAATGCCAACGGCTGAAGTCTTAAATCTTATCTTAAAGAAAGATGACAATAAGAAGGAAATGTTTGCAAACGAAACCCAATAGAAGAAAAACTGATGAAAAACTTGCTAGAGAACTGGCGAAGGAATATCGTTTGTAATGACTTGCAAGGGGATATGTATTAGACATAAAGCAATCAAACCAATTGGACGTGGCAGGTATGCTGCTGGTCAAAAACGATGCCAGATATGTAGTATTTTTATTAAATGGGAAGGTTTTTTCTGCCCTTGTTGTGGATACAGACTTCGGACAAAACCAAGGTATCAGAGGTATAAGTTAAAACTGGCTAAAATAGTCCCCAACAAAACCCACTAAACTAAAGTTCACTTTTGATGACAAAAATAAGGCAACACAAAGGGGCGTACGAATGCTATAGATGTGCAATAGGATAAAGATGAATTGGTTTTTTCTTAACGTTATATGCAGCGGATGACAGATAGAATTACGGAAGTAAGAATTCTTCTAGATCTAATCCGTACGCTGTGGGCCTCAATGAACCTTACAATTAGATTTGTCTGCCGTCTAAATCCTTTCATACCAATAGTCAGATCGTGTAGATCAGGGGTCTCTTTCATCTTGTCATATTGAAAATAACGAATTGGTTGTGGGGAAGGCCTACTTATAGGATTAGATACGGGAAAAAGGACAAGTGAAGAAGACAGTTGCTAAAATAATATGAGGTTGAATTTACTAATGCATTTCAAACAAAGGGAGATTTTGATTACTCCAACGTTTACACTTGTTTCAAGGTAAGAATAGAGATGTAAGTGAAGAAAGGGAGGAGGAAAGAGAAGAGCGATGCCGTATTATAGGGACGTTATTATATACGCATTGGGTGTTTTGCTTTTCTTCACGGTATCATAGAACTGAGGACTTATCATCATTATTTGTTTAGTGCTTCCAATACTTCACTACTTGGGTAAATTCACTAGACGCCTATTTCCTTTGCTAGCATTACTATCTTCTTTCCGTCAATAGTTAGAGTATTAAAGACCTTATTTTTGACATTCTTTCTGTCTACAAGTCCCCTTTTATGCGCCTTCAGAAGTAATTTATGTCCATATCCGTACGCTCCCAGCTTGGTCAGTAACTCTCTCGTAGGATATCCCTTTCCCTGGCCTATGGTCCTCAATAACTTGACCAAAGCCTTCTCTTCTACCAATATTTTGAGTAATCTTGCATCTTTCATACCATAGTTCTAAATGTATAATTATATAATCGTTACGTATTATTAGAAACGTGGATACTGAATTTTCACAATAAATACGGAGCTCATTCTAGGCAGGCTAACCTTCGTTCGGGAAATTTTTAGATGGATCACCTTTCCATTGTTCTGAAGTTTGGGCTTATATATGCGCGGGTTAGAACAAAATGTAATAAGCTATATTCTGAAATTTGTGAGGCTTTGAGCATGTACTTGTCATGCTTACAGTGATCTCCTTTATGCAACTCTGAGTATAAATAATGATTAAATATGTAAAAAGACTGCCAAAATCCTATGTCATAGAAATTGTAGATATGTTTGGCAAAATAACTATTGTTAACACCTTAAGATTTAGTTTTATCACAGATGACGCTGCTAAAAGTTATTCACAGTTCCACACCAATTTGCACGGAAAGCATACAAATTTCGGGAAGTAGGCCATAATAGGATCGCAGATCCCTTAATCAAAAAGTACTGTCCAATGAAAAACTGATACTTATGGTGTTGATTTATCCTCATATTTATAAGCTGCAAACAATGGGCCTTGAAACTGAAATTTATATCCGTTCTTAGAAGGAAAGAGGAGACTTTTGATCCTTCAATCAAAACCAATCAATTCTAGCGGAGACATAGTACGGAAGCGGAAACAAGATTACAATTCAGGTTATTTTGCTCAGCCGATATCATCGACATTTGTAAATTACGCTGATGTCATTGCCTCTCCAATAAATTTTAATACTACTTCATAGTAATATTATTTGTCTACCCGTTACTGGTTTAGATTGGTTATAGTTTAACATTGGCTTGTAAAGGGATATGCATTAGTCATAAAGCAATAAAGCCAGTTGGGGTTGGCCGCTATCTTATAGAGCAGAAGTATTGCCAGATATGCGAGATGTTCATAATCTGGGATGAATTGTGGTGTCCATGCTGTGGCTATAGATTGAGAACAAGACCACGTAATCTGAGATATAAGGCCAAATTACGGGAAAGAGAATTAAGGAGAAAACAAGAAGCGGTTCTGAAATCAATAACAAGTATCTAAGACATTAACTATTTTTTATTTAAAAATAACACGAAATGACACGTCCAAGTAAAGCACGGAAGAGGAATTTTATCAAACATTAATTCCTTGAAAAGACAACTGTGGCAGAACTCATTTCTAATTTGATAACAGTAGTTGGCAGAATGTCATCTTCTATTATTTCTAATGTAGTAACGCCAATAGAATTCAATTATATCAACAGCTTCGGCTTCCAGGTATGCAAATTTGGTATATGAAAAAATAATAATACCACGACCAATTCGGGGTGACTAAGAAATACATTAAATATAGGATGAATATTACCAGTAATAGACACCATTGGTTCAACCCATAGTACTTTCAAAAGTTAGACCTGTCATAATGCGCCGGATACTTTCTATTATCAAAAGAAGACAAGACGGCAAATGCCATTTTTGTAGTATTCTCTTTACTAAAGAAGATATTTTAGTAAGTCGGGGTTATCGTAGAAATTATTATCACATATCGTGTGCAAAGACGTTGCATATCATATAAATATAGGTTGGGAAAATCTTGAGAACTTCTATATTATATGAACATGTGAAAGAAAGATTTGGAACGATTTAAGACTCTTACATGCTTTAAATTTATTCGCATGTTTTTTTTGGTACCACGCTCTGGACAAGAAATTTTCAGAACACTAACTAAATAAATTAATAACTCCACTTCTTCATGAAATGGTACTCTACTTATGAAACTCCTGGGATTGTTTGGCATGATCTTTCTAATGTGGGCTATGATAAACACGGTTTCATTATTCTTGATTGTGGTAGTTGCGCCATTGCATATATCTATTTTTCACAATATCACAGATCGATTTATTACTTCTGCAGTCCAGGCAGTACTAGCAATAGGAATAGTCATTATATTGATAATAGTGTTAAGCAAGTTGAAAGGCCTATACCTGAAGCGCACCATCAATATTACATGAGGTGAATGAGCTCTTGTGCCATCGAATTCAAAATTGATTATGCTCATAATTAATGAATAAGCAGACAAGGTTTACCCTTCCGGAGTAGGAGTCCATGATGGACCACATGTGGAAAATGATAGAACCCAACTGTAGTAGCGACTAACTAGATGAGCTTACTCTATTATAGCTATAGTCCTTAATTCGAGTATGTGTAATACTGCATCCGATATGTTTTCTTTTGTTATCAATCCAAAATCCCAGGCATCAATGAACCCTCTGAATTCTTGTTCTAATATCTTGGCAGTATCTTGAAATCTAATCATCTTTTGTGGAGTATCTGGGGTTGAATATCCCTTTGCTACCATGACCGGACACCTTTGATCCTTTGCAAAGGGTTGAGGAATATACCAAGCATCTTTCGCGAATTCATACCCGCCTGACCTTATGGTAGTATACATTCTCATCAACTCACCATTAGTAAGTTTTTCCAAGTCCTTGAACCAGGATTCAACTTTATGCTTAGCTATTTTACGAGTCGGCAGTGTACTTTCGCCCTTGAATTGCAAGTGTACAAACCAATATAGATATCTGATTTTAAAAACATTTTCAATCGGGCCGTGCGTTAGTATCGTTAAATTATGGATCTATGAGATGCCTATAATTTCGCGACCTTCATCAGGTCACCCGCCCTTATTTCCATTCCATATCTATCTTCTTGCCCCTTCATATGATTATATACCCTAAGTAATTCGAAGGCATTCTTGAAGAAATGAAACTTTCCACTAATCTTCATCTGAATGAACTTAAATACGAGAGAATATATCTCGAATTTATTCAATACGGATCTCCGATACTGACTAAGATTGTCCAGATTCTGAATGAATAATTCAGCACACCACGTGGAAGGAATAATGCCTTCTCCAAGTAAGGGATACACCGTCCCTATGGATTCTCCAACACCAATAGTTTTTCGGCCATCTGTGAATGGTTCTGAATTTTTTGGAGGGCTAATTCTAACAGGACGTCCCACTTTTTTTATAACCTGTCCCTTATATCGATGAAGAAATTTATCAACAAACCGATTATTATTTTTCCGTTGGTAGTCGCCGGCGCCAATGTGTGCGTACCCATTGCCTAGGGGGAAATACCAAAAATAGCCTGCCATAGAAGGAAAAGCTTTTAAATAAAAATCATCAAATGGCGTTTTTCCGTTTTCATATTTGACCTTGTATTGTACACAGGGTATCCACGTCTCGTTTGTTGGTTTAGGTAGATAATCCCGATGAAAACCAGTGGAATCAACAATAAGATCAAAATTATCTTCGAGATCCTTCTTGTTTGGAACCTTGCCAAAACGAATATCGGTTCCTCTTATCATATCTTGTATTACTTTCAGTTTATCATAGCTTACCATTCCCTTTAATCTGAGATCAATGCTATCTCTAGAACAAAAATCCTCATCCTTACCTATGTCCACAGTCATACATTTGCCTTGATGTAAAATATAATCGTCAAAATTCAACCCACATTTTGCAATAAGCCCCGACATAGTGTTCTCAGAAGTAGCCCAAGCACAAACAGCATCATGAGTTTTGTCCGACATCCTTTCAAATCCTACCACATGATTATCATGATCATCACCGAGCCTATTCATTAGGTACGCTCCTGCGACTCCAATGCCCACAACTGCTATCTTCATGTGGTAACGGTAAGTGTACTTGTATTAGCTAGATAAAAAGATTGATGCGTTTACAACTATCATGTTTCCAACAATTTCAATGTCCATTGATTTATAGATGGATAAGAGCAATTGAGTACGATCAATGTCCAAAATAAATATGCCAGGATCAGTTAGAGCAGGGATGTTTCTTCTCGTCCTAGGAGCAATATGTGTGGGAATAGGCTCGTATATCGATAAAGCCGCATTGTCCCTATATGGATTTGCAATTGCTGTGGGAGGTTTTTTGCTTTACTTTTTATCCACCATCCTTACAAGAAGAAGATCTAGAAGGAAAAATGTCACAAAATGAAAGTACTACCCTTTGGCTTGGGTTTGGGTTGATTATTTTAATTTGACCAAAATAAGAGACGATATTCAAGCAAATTTATAAATTGCACTAAATACCGTAGAGTGGATATAAGTTTGAAGGGTACTGATTTTGTCGATGAAGATAACGTAGAAGAACTTGAGCAGGCATCTGAAGATAAAGAACAAGGTGATAATGAAACATCGCCACATACAGAGAGTAATTCCAATCTCCTCCCAGACTCTCAAGTGCAGGCCCACACCGAAATACCAATTTCAGATTCAAAGTTCTTTGCGATACGAACAACAGGCGGTCAAGAACATATTGTTGTAAATATGGCTCAAAATAAAATAAACTCAAAGAAAATCCCCGTTCGTTCTATATTACTACTTGATAGTTTCAAAGGTTACATAATAATCGAAGCTCCAGATTCAAATATTGCCTATGAGGCATTGGCTGGTATTCGTCATGTAAAAGGACAAATTCGCGGCGAACTCCCTTACAAGGACATAGAGGGGTATCTGGTCAAACGACCAGTTGTCACCGAACTAAGTATAGATGATACTGTAGAAGTTATCGCAGGTCCATTCAAGTCTATGAAAGCAAAGATTACGAGAGTTGATTACGAAAAACAAGAGGCAACAGTATTACTGTTGGACTCCCCTTATCAGATACCTGTAACCGTAGACGCAAACTATCTGAAAAAAATAGCACAATAAACAAATTCATTCTCTTAAGAGTAATAAATCCAGGTATTCCAAATTGCATTGAGGTATGTCCAAATAAGGCGTTATGGAGAGGAGTCAATAGCAAGAATTTCTACCTCTCCGTTTCTTGTCCAACAAAACGAACTATTAAATTAAAGAAGGGCGATCAACTATGAAGATTATTCTACAATGGGAGAAAAGAAATCCATTTCTGCACTAGTTAGTGGAGGAGAAGCAAGTGCAGGACCACCTCTAGGTCCTGCATTGGGTCCAATGGGCATAAACGTATTGCAGGTTGTGAATACGATTAACGAAAAAACAATGGATTTTCACGGGATGAAAGTACCAGTAAGGGTGGAAGTAGATCCAGAAACAAAGAAATTTACCGTTGAAGTAGGAATTCCTCCAACAACGGCATTGATTGCTAAGGAGGCTAATATTACTAAGGGGTCTGGCACTGCAGGCAAAGATTACGTCGGAAATATAACAATGGAAGGCATAGTCAAGGTAGCGAGGATGAAAATGGATGTGTCATATGGCAATGATGTCAGGTCGGTAGCAAAAGAAATAATAGGCTCTTGTGTAAGTAACGGAATAAAAATAGAGGATAAACCGGCAAAAGAGATCTATTCTGACCTTGCAAGTGGAAAATTTGATCAATTATTTTCATGACTTAATGCAAATTTTGAACTCTATCCTGACTTAGACAACTTCCAATAGTAAATTTAAAATACCCAAACTCTCCATTTATTTTCGAAAATTTAGGAGAAAAGTGAAAAATGTCAATACAACAAGGTTCTGCTGGCGGTGTACCAGTATTAATATTAAAGGAAGGTGCGACCCAAACTAAAGGTCGAGATGCACAGAAAAATAATATTACCGCTGCAAAATTAATCGCAGAGGTAGTAGCGAGCTCCTTAGGTCCTCGTGGGATGGACAAGATGTTAGTGGATAGCCTAGGCGACGTGACGATAACAAATGACGGCGCGACAATTCTGAAAGAAATTGATGTTCAACATCCAGCTGCGAAGATGATGGTTGAGATAAGCAAGGCAACTGATAACGAGGTAGGAGACGGTACGACATCAGTGGTGGTTCTCGCTGGGGCGTTGATAGAAAAGGCTGAAGAATTGATTAGTAAGGATGTTCATCCAACCATTATAGTTGACGGTTATAGAAAAAGTGCCATCAAAGCGATAGAAATACTTAGCAACCTGGCACAAAAGATAGACGGTGGAGACAAATCCCAATTAATTAGGATTGCAAGGACTTCAATGCAAACAAAGCTTGTTTCAAAAGAATCGAATGAGCTTGCCGAAATAGTGGTTAATGCAGCTCTTCAGGTATCGGAAAAATTTGATTCTAAATATAAGGTAGACATAGAGGATGTTAAAGTAGAAAAGAAAGCTGGTGGCTCACTGAAGGATACAAAGTTAATTAAAGGAATTGTATTGGACAAGGAAGTTGTCCATGGTGGAATGCCAAAGAGAGTCGAAAAAGCAAAAATTGCTCTAATAAACTCTGCCTTAGAAATAGAAAAAACTGAGTTTGATGCCAAGATAAACATAAGTTCACCTGATCAAATGAAGTTGTTTCTCGAAGAGGAGAACAAGATGCTAATGACAATGGTAGACAAAATTACCAAATCAGGTGCAAACGTGGTTATATGTCAAAAAGGAATTGATGACATAGCTCAACACTATATGGCTAAGGCCAACATTTTAGCCGTTCGTCGGGTTAAAGAAAGTGATATGACAAAACTCTCGAGAGCAACAGGTGCCCGTATCGTCAGTAATCTTGATGACTTAAGTTCTAAGGAGTTGGGGTTGGCTGATCTGGTTGAAGAGAGAAAGGTTGAAACCGATAAATGGGTCTTCGTGGAAGGTTGTCGACATCCCAAATCAGTGACAATCCTAATCAGAGGAGGTTCACAGAGAGTTGTAGATGAAGCTGAGCGGTCTATTCACGATGCTCTGATGGTTTCTAAGGATGTGTTAGAAAAACCTGCCATAGTCGCAGGTGGAGGCTCTCCAGAATCGTATACAGCAGGGAAACTAAGAGAATGGTCGAATAGTTTGTCAGGCAGGGAGCAGTTGGCGGCGGAAAAGTTCGCCGAATCACTCGAGGTAATTCCACTCCGTTTGGCAGAGAATGCGGGAATGGACCCAATCGACACACTAACCGAATTACGTTCAAAGCAGCTGAAGGGTTCAAAATGGAGCGGCATAGATGTAAGAAATGGAAAAGTAACAGATATGTCGAAGCTAGATATAGTCGAACCGCTTAGCGTAAAAGAACAAATAATCAAATCAGCCACGGAGGTTGCGTCCATGATCTTAAGAATCGATGATGTAATTGCGTCAAGCAAATCTGGTGGCCCACCTGGTGGCGGAGGAATGCCGCCCGGCGGTATGGGTGGCATGGGTGACATGTGACAGGAATTAATGACACAAAATTGGGTTCAAGCAGTTCTTCATTCACTATGAAGAATTTTTAATTTTTTATTAGTTTATTCCACCTCTTTAATTCTACCTGATTTATATCATGATCCATTTTCCTCATTCATCAAGTTTTTCTAGCAATAACGAAAATTCCTTCCATGATATACTGCCATAGGCCCAAAGTTCAATTCTTGTAGTGTCTTCTAAGAAGTTCACGCGCTACAGTTGTAATTGCAATACGAACCCACAGTTTTTGAAGGCAAACGAGACACATTGTTTTCATTTGAGATTAGTATTGATGTCTTCTGAATTTTATTGTCGTCTATGCCGCATCTCCCGCATCGTACGAGATTTGCGGGATCCATTTTAGAGAAGAGTCATCATAAACACAATCAACTCTTTCTGTTTTTACTAGTGAGTTCACAATCTGAATTGGGAGTGTGTCTACTAGGTATTCTATTTTTTCGATGGCATTGTCGTATTGGGACAAACCCTTACCACTTATAAGTGAAAAGACCAACTTGAGATTTGGGTCCGCAGACACACCACAAAAAACTAATGACACTTTTAATCTTTTACTGCCTCTTCTGTGCTTCATTTCTTTAAGGAGACCCTTAATTTTATTCCATCTATCAGCCCCTAACAATAGAAAGAAAGATTCACTATAAGTTACAGGGAAATGTATTTCAACAAAACTTACATAATTTGAGTCAGGAGGCAGATTTTCTTCCTGTACCGAAAATAAACTCGACAAAGTATTATATATAATTTCTATTTCGAGAGGGGATAGTCCAAAGTAACGGAAAAGTGCACTGCGAGCAGGACGTTGTAAATCCACTGTTTTCCTGTAAACAATGTATAATAAAAAATTAAATCCCATCCATCACTACTTTTAGTACAAGGGGCAGAGGAAATAAAGTCCTTCTCCAGGTTCGGTAGATTTTTAAGG
>JALZOS010000109.1 GCA_030913755.1 Thermoproteota archaeon
CTTTATGACTGATAGAATATCTGCCTCATCATCTACAATCATTATTCGCGGCTTGGGATTTCGGTTCTTTCGTTCAGCCATTGAATAATGTGTTATATAATATCTATATATATTAAGTGAATACACAATCAAAAATAGTACACTTATCTCTTAATGAACACAGAGTTAGTACAGAAAGATTCAAACTATCCAAAACGGATAATAAGTCATCGTCAATCTGGCTCAATTTATAGGGCATGACTGAGAAGCATAATAAGCTAACTAGAAACTCTCAGTCATCCTGCTTCTCTCATATCATTGATGATAACTGGTAAGATTAACCACCAAATTGTTAAGTCTGTGGGCCAAGCAGTTGCCTTCTAGCTTCTTGCTAAGGCGAAAATTGATATAACTAATTGATAAATCCGAAAGAAAGATGTCCGCGCCTGATAAACAGGAATGGCTTGAATTGTTGACAGAATCAAAGATTAGAGATTTCAATGAATGGAGATTAACGAATCTCCTTGTCCGCCCTGACATAAGTGGAATGGATTTTTCAAATAAAGATCTATCTGGAGCACTACTAAACGGGATTCAATGTGTGGAGACGAAATTCACAAAATGCAACCTCTCAAAGACCAATCTCGTTCAGGCAGAGATGGCAAACTCAAATTTTCAAGGGGCTGATTTGACTGAAGCCTTGTTGATGTATGGAGATTTGAAGAAGTCTATTTTTGTTGACACAAATTTGACTCGAACCAATTTCATGTGGGCCGACCTACGAGAATGCGATTTTAGTGGTTCCAGAATGAAAAAAACAATATTTGTAGAGGCCAAAATGCAAAATGCAAAATTAGACAGTGTCCTTCTGGACACAGTTTACCTAAAATTCGCGGACCTTGAGGGCAACTCTTGGGCAACAGGGTGACTCGATGAACTATAAGACCAATCCTGCATATTCTTAAGTTCATATTGCATCGAGCTCCCTGCCTTTCTGTAAAAGCCCTGCCCCAATAGCTTAATACATTTGGGCATCCTACTGTTGCTCATGGTAATTGATACTATACGTACTATAAAGCGTCTAGGTAAATGGTCAGCCAATAGAGTTATAGGAAGAAGGCGTCCTTTAATCGCTGTATTCAGCCTCACGCACTATTGTAACTTTTATTGCCCGAAGTGCCCGTTTGGAGACCCAGACAAGGGCAACCAACTGAAACTTGTAAGAGATAAGGATCTGACAACTGACCAATGGAAGTACATATTCAATAAAGTTTCCAAATATTGCGTTTGGTCAATTATAGAAGGTGGAGAGCCTACGAGTCGTCCTGACTTTATGTATCTTGTTAGTTACCTGTACAGTATTAACATGCCAATAACCCTCATTACAAATTGTTCCCTTCTACATACAATCGATCTCTTACAGTTAAAGAAATACATCCAGTTTGTTACCTGTAGTATAGACTCCGTTTATGAAGAATCATATTGCAAGGTACGGGGGGTTTCAGGTAAGATTTTCCAAAAAGTGATAGAAAACCTAAGACTACTTACAGAAGTTAACATCCCACATTATTTCAATAGTGTGATTACCAAATTTAACACAGAGGAGTTCATAGATCAGAGTTATTTTGACAAAGCTAAAGAAATGGGATCAAATGCAGTCTCACTTACTTTTGTAGAAGACAGATCAGACGTTCAATATTCTTTGCTGCCTGACAAAGACATGATGGTAAAGGTCTGCGAAAGTATTTTGGATTACGGGAGGAAGCATTCTTCGCCTCAAATAATGATACCCCCACAATATTTTCAGCAGATCATTGAACATGGACGAGGAATATATGACGAGTGTGGAGTTTGGAAAAGCATATTTGTTAATGGTAACGGAACAGTAATGGTTCCATGCTGGAAATTCAATAGTCCTGAAAATATTTATAACTTATTGGAACAAAGTGTTGAAGAAATTTGGAACGCTCCCGAATGGGAAATCGCTAAAACTTGTCAGGACTGCAAGGTTCTTGGATGTATATGGTACTCGTCCCAACCAATAACTACTTTTGCGCGTAACTATATGAATGGTTTATCGAGAATGATCGGCAACCAGAAACCAGAGTTACTCACAGAATTGACTTAGACTAGAACGTGTGATTCGTTGAACCCAAATATTGAGTCAATGTGATGCGATGACCTTTCCATTTTACATAGGAGGAATAAATTTAGCTAAAGAATTGTATTGCTGTTCGAATGCATGTGCAACGGATAAAATCGTTCCCTCCTGATATGGTTTGCCAATTATTTGGACGCCTACTGGGATTCTAAATCTGTCAAAACCAACGGGAATACTTACGGCAGGCAAACCTGTAATATTAAATGGAATATTGTTTCTCAGGAGAGCACTACGAACCTTGGATGATTCTTCATTGTCTCTTACAAGGCTACTATACTTCGGAGCAGTTACGGTTGTAGTCGGCAAAACTAAAATATCAGCAATTTTGAGACTTTTGAGAAAATTATTTCTCAACTCATTTTTCAACCTACATGAATGAATATAGTCTACAGCAGAAATCCTTAATCCGTTTCTGATCATCATCATCTGACTTCTTCGGAATACTCCGAGGCTCTACCTCTTATCCACCTCATATGTTGCTCCGAAGCCTCCGCAAGTCGTATGGATGTCCATGACGACTCAATTTTATTAGTACCTTTAATTGAAACCATTTTGATCTGATTGCCAAAGGACTCAATAACCTTGACAAATTTGTAAAAACATCTCACTATTTCGGGATCGGCATCATTGAAAAAATAATCATGAGGAATACCCACCACCAATTTTTTATTCTTATATCCAATCTCTTCAATTATATCTTTACCTGAATTTGAGACCTTTGGAAAATGGAGAAGACGATCCTTTTGTATCAAAATTTTTAGTACTAATGCAGCATCCCAAGCACTTCTAGTTATACATCCGACATGATCTAAGGATGGTGCAAGGTTAATGATACCATCTCTACTAATCAAATCGTATGTGGGCTTTATGCCGACTACTCCACAATATGCAGACGGAACTCGAATTGAGCCGCCGGTATCAGTACCTAATGAAAAGGGGACCATGCCACAGGATACTGATACACACGAACCTCCACTCGATCCGCCTGATATGTGATCTTTATTCCATGGATTTATCGAAGATCCGTAATGTGGATTTATCCCAGTTATGCCAGAAGCAAATTCGTTCAAGTTAGTAGTACCAATGATTATGGACCCGGCTCTCCTCAACTGCGATACACATGCTGCGCTCCTTTTCGGAAAAAAATGTTTCAAAATTCTGGAACCAGCGGTACATCTTACATTCCTTACGTAAATAATATCCTTGAGTGAATATGGTATTCCATCGAGAGGCCCTTTGTAATATCCCTTTTTTATCCGTTTTTCAGTAGTCTCTGCTTCCTTCAGTGCGGCTTTCTCTAATATTGTGATGAATGCATTGAATGATGGATTATATTTTTTAATTTGGTTAGTACAATTCTCAACTAAAGAAATAGGAGAAAGTTCGCCTGTTTCTATTTTGCAAGATAGTTCCCTTATGGTAGCGAAATTTAGTTTGATATCAATCGTAATGTCAATTTACTTATAACCTTTTTTGGATTAACATATAATAAGACTCATGTTACGGGCAAATTGGGGACGATTTATCATGCATCTCTATCATATAACGGTCTGTAGCTTTAATTTATCTATTATTCTGTACGGCTAAAGTAAGACTCAAGATACGGTAAACTCACTTATCATACTCGGACAATGCATTATAACTTTAGTTTTAGCCATTATCCTATATATTATATGAAGGGGGTATCAAAATACAAGATATATGAATAGCATGTTGGCATCATAATCAATATTAATCACGCAATAGCCATCAAATCCTCCCTCTTTTTAAAAGATTAGGTTGTTAAAATGGGACATCGAGAAGAAATAGGGCACTATTGATTTATGGTTTATCAATCTTTGCACTGGCGGTCAATGCCATCCTTAACTGCGCTTCTCTAAATTCAAAATTAATATTTCTTCCAGGGTCCTGTATCACATAATGTAATCGAACGTAAAAACCGCTTACATGCTACATGATTACCTCCTCATGGTAATGAGGTCTAACACGACCATCTTGTCCCGACTCTCAATATCAGTGGTCGACAGTATATGTCCACTAGCCTTCATACAACATCTTAAATTCTAAATCTAAAGATTAATCAAGTTTTATTATTGATTCTGGTTTGCGCAGACTAGGGGGGTGCTAGCGGGCTAGATAATGAGGGAAGTGTTTTGACAAGATTTGATAATACAGCCGTCTTGTTAAGATCTGTGAAGATAGTTACCGTTGTAATGTTCCGTATGGTCGAGATGGGTATATTAGTTAGAAGTTGTGCCGTACCCATCTCGTTGGCAGTAAGTCCAGCAGGAAAAGATGTGGTCTTCAATAATGTTCCATTTGAAGAGTACACC
>JALZOS010000128.1 GCA_030913755.1 Thermoproteota archaeon
CTGTGATAATAATTCTGTAGTCGCTGCCAGATCTAATTTTTGATTTGTTTGGAATATGAGTTTGGTAGTTTAGAATTCCTAAAATAGACACGTTCCTTTACTCATACCCAAAGTCTAACAAATCATAGCCCGATGTCTTTAAAGTACTCCTTACGAATCCTTTGAACTCATAGTCTGGATTCCAGGCACATTCGTGACCAAATAAAATAACGGTATTAAATCTTCCAGTAGCAGGGTGTTCAGAATACATTTTTCCACATTTAATGCATATATTTTCAAAATCGTTTACTCTCTCATTCATAATAAGTTCTATCAAATACCATACATCCGTAGTACTTAAATTGAATCTCCAAAATGATCCCATGTTTTGGAGAAATAATCCATCTATACCAAAATCCCAATAAACAAAAGACATCGTAACTATATGAGGCTAAGATGCAACTTGGAACTCTACATGTGTGATCTTGTGGTTCTTATTTCCTTAGTGTTGATTTTATTTCATCTATCCATATGTTACTAGTTGTAATTGCTTTATCGTTCTACCCCATATATTGGAGTATCTCCAAAATAGTTCTTAGTTTTCGACGAATCAAGACGGTGATGATCCTAGTGACTTTGGGTTAAATTGTTATGAAGAATTCAAGAAACATGGATTAAAACCATCGTTGAGCTTAACAATTTGTAGCTTCTATTAACTTTACCACTCAAACTCGTTTAAATCAGGAAATATTCTGTCAATTCCAATAAAAGAATACCCACTTATTTCACTGTTAGGGAAATTTTTTGTATGAACACTAATGTATAGTTCTCCATTATGCATCAACTCACGAAGATCTGACAAAGATTTTCCTTGTAATGATCCACTGAGATCCTCTTTCGTTACACCACCAAGACTGATAGTACCCGTTATCTCCCCTGCTCTTGTAATTTCAGAAACTGCGGCAAACTCTCTATTAGATTCTCCTGCTTCCTTCAATAAGTCTAACACTGCAGTTCCATTTTGATCCTTGTTCTTATGGTAAAGATAAACACCAGTAACGTTATGGATATTATCCAAATTAATATTGTATACGAGCCTAGTAGAGTCATCCTGAAATTTCAGTCCAACAAAACCAACTGCATCTGTATCGACAGGTGGTATTTGCTGATCTCCATCAAGAACAACCCAATACCGGTCCAATTGATCTACAGCATTTACAGTTGGGATGAAATATACTAATAGAGACAACGACACAACTGACATGCTCAGGTACGTCAAATTTAACTTCATGTTAATCAATTCCAATTAAATTGGTCGGAATCATGGAAAACATCATCCATCCCGACAAATGTATCACCTTTTATTTCGCCGTTAGGATAATCCTTTGTCTCCACAACGATGTATACCATTCGATCAAGCATCAATTTGTAAAGATCCGGTATAGATTTACCCTTTAAAGCTCCGCCAAGATCTTTTTTAGTTACACCACCAAGACTTATTGTACCTGTTGTCTGTCCTTCTTCAGTTATATCCGACGCTCTATCTTTCTCTCTATTAGACTCTCTTGTTTTCTTTAATAAATCTAATACTAGACTTGCATTTTGAGTGTCATTTCCATGGTAAAGGTAAACACCAGTTACGTTGTCGATATTATGCACATTAACATTGTATATAAGTTGGGTATAATCATCGCTGAATTTCAGACCAACGTAACCACGAGCATCTGTAGTCACAGGTGGTATTTGCTGATCTCCATTGAGGACAACCCAATATCGATTTAACTGATCGAAAGCATCCACAAATAGGTTAGAATAAATTAGTAGGGGCAACGACACGATTGACACATAAATTAATTGAAACAGAAAACTGGTCATAGGTAATTTATCGCTGTCTATCAATATCCTAGAACTCTACATATAGTTATCTAACCAACGCAAACTGGCCGTTGTGAATCTAAACTATAATCTTTCTTTGTATGGAAATTATTTATCAGATTGTTAGAATGGCTAGAATGACTTGACTGGAACTGTTAGATAAAATGAAAGATATTAACCCAGCAGTCGCACGTCATAATTACTATTAATACATTGAATTGTGATCGTCCTGGCTTTAAGCGAATTTTCTACATTCAATTATAATTTATAGTCTATAATATCATGGGGTTTGACTAATACTAGGTTGAAGACTATAGTTTCCCACAACGAACATGAAGTAAAGACTGTCGGTTCACTTGACGATCTAGGAAATGGCTATAATGTATGGATGGATTTGGTAGATCCTGTCATTTGAAGGATCAATAAACTCGATACGAGAACTTTACGTGGCTAAAGTTTCACTTCAAATTAATGATACCATGAGAGTACTTACCATTTTTACTGTTATTCTACTACCTTTAACTCTGATAGCGGGGGTCTGGGGTATGAACGGTTTAGATCTCAATAAATTTGATACATTGCCTACTGGCTTTTTATTGGTAATCATTATGATGGCTTGTGTAGGTGGCGGTCTATTGGACACAAAAACCAGAGTAAGAACAAAGACAGTCACATTAGCGATCACACATTCAAAAATGAATAGGAGCGCATACAGTGAAAATTCTGACTTTTCAAGTCGCATTTAGAATATTGTCTATTCGAGAAATACCCTAAATAGTTTGATTTTATGGTGCATTATCACATTATTATTATTTGTTGTTTGATGATAGACGATTTCGTGACGCATGACAGACTAATAGAATTAGGTCGGTAGGGTTGTGAAAACGGTACAATTAGATGAGATCTCCCTACTTACTAGAATCGTCAACAAAAATATCTCTTGATTCCATTGCAGGATGATTGTTACCACTGACAGTTGGCCTAGTCCGTACCGTTGCTCGATTGCTTTTCCTGTGAATCTGTCTTCACTAGTTTTCTAAATTCAAAATTGTGCACATCGTCACCAGAAGAACTGGTACACCGGCTATTGTTTTTGATAAACATTTCGTATGTTACAAAAGCGACATTCGAGATCATGCCTCTCCATCACAGGTCTCTTGGTCTCCTCATCAGTCATCACCAATTCACATCCCAGTACGTATGATATAACTTATTCAAAGCTAAAATAGTCAACAAAAAAATAAAAAATAGAGGAAGACTACACCGGTGCGAATTTGTATCTTGTAATCCTATCTGCACCTATTCTTTTGATTTCCAGCAGGTTTAGCCCTTTCTTCAACAATACCTTGTCTATTAAACAGCAGCTGACCTAGTTTCCACTTTAAGGAAAGCCCTGAAACAGCATAATTCCTTGGTCGTACATTTACTTTTTTTGAGGACTCACTTTCGCCTTCATTCATAACTTCAAGCTTTTCTGTTCTATCAATGAATGTAGAACCATCTGATATCATGTATAAATGGTAACTAATTAAACGCCCCTGATTACTATGGGAAAAATGTATATCTGGAGATAATTGTTTATCAAGCCGATATTTTTCTCTGCCTCTAGGTCTCTCTAAGCTGTTTAGCAATTGATAAATTGCCTCAAAATATGGAATAATGTTTTTTAGGAATCCCTTCAGTTCGGATATCTCTTTTTGATATATTCCGTAAGATTTATCATTCCATTCTAGATAGTAATTGCCGATTTCTATTCTTGGTTTCTCATAGCCATTAGCTAAAATATATTTTGCTACTATATCTTCTGTAATTTTCAAGGAGTCTGTAAATGTTTTTCAGATAAATAAACTCTATATCTCTGCAATGCAGAACTAGATGATTCTTCTTGTGTTTGGGGACTTTTACACTAGTCTTGGACAAATAGTTTTTATCCATAAGTTCTTTAATCGTGTGGGCATGTAGCTAGAGTGTTGGAAAATAAAGTTGCTATAGTTACGGGAGCAAGTAGTGGTATAGGATATTCTACCTCCTTAGCTTTATCGAAAGCTGGTTTAAGAGTTGCAGTTGGAGCAAGGCGAATAGACAAATTAAAAGCGTTAGAAAAGCAAATTATAAAAAACAATAAAGAAATTTTTATTCAAAAGCTTGATGTTACAAGGAAATCCGATTGTAATTCATTTGTTGATGCCGTAGTTAAGAGATGGGGAAGAGTTGATGTTCTAATTAACAACGCTGGTTTAATGCCGCTTAGTTATTTCCAGAATGGAAAAGTGGAAGAATGGGAACAGATGATTGATGTAAATATCAAAGGAGTCCTGTACTGCACTTCAGCCGTGATTCCATTTATGTTGAAAGAAAAATCAGGACATATAGTCAATATGTCATCAGTTGCAGGGAGAATAGTATTTGCTGGAGGAACTGTTTACTGCGCAACAAAACACGCCATTACTGCATTTAGCGAAGGATTGAGAATGGAACTAAGCCCAAAGTTTAACATACGAGTTACATGCATTGAACCAGGAGCTGTTTCGACAGAGCTATTGAAGACAATAACAGATGAGTCTATGATCGGATTTATACAAGCTACGAAGAATATGGAAACGTTAGAGTCAGAGGACATTGCAAATGCGGTCTTATACGCAATAGAAGCACCAAATCATGTCAATGTCAATGAGATTTTAATAAGACCCACAGCCCAAGAACGGTGACACTTGACGAAAATGAGGTTTCCTTCAAATAGTGTGACTACTCTACACAATCTCTAGGCAATCTGATTACGCATGGGTTGTCGGACACATTAAAGATATTAGAGGATTCCATGCAACGAAATAATTTTGAAAAGTCAAAAGTAATAGCTGAGCTAGATTCGGTTATTGACTTAGTAGAACAGGAGAACTAAAACAAAGGTTAGACGCAAAACTTTCAGCACTGCTAAAGGATGAGGCAACATCATTAGGATTTAAAATCGAATATGGGCACAAGGTTGTCGAGTAATCACCACATTTAGAGAACTGATCCAACAGACAGTGAACACTGCATTTATGATAGTTTTAGGTCAGTCGTATAGATCCCCTCTGCAATACTTAGAACTCTGCCAGCCCTATAATCCTATTAAGAGGAACTAAACATCGTTCTCATTTGTGTTTTGCTATTTAAAAAAATACAAAGGTAAAGAGCTATGACGTTGTTGCACGCATACTTGAACTATCTACTGCGTCCATGATTACTTGCGTGGCATGCATCCCAAACTTTGTCTTACAATAGTTTTCATTTCTCAGCTTTGAATCAAGTGTATTTTTCTTTATTAACTCTGATACCC
>JALZOS010000139.1 GCA_030913755.1 Thermoproteota archaeon
TCGTGCAAATTGAAGGGCTTTGTCAAAGGCCTTGTTAGATATTCGAGAGCCATCGTGAGGAACTAGTATCTTCAATATTATTTACATTCTTTTCAGAAGATGCCAAGAAATAATCTTATCGCTAACATACTGACTAATTGCGAGATATTCCTCAGTAATCTTTTTCCATTCTTACATAGTGGCAAGAAAAGCACGCGCCACACAATTCACATACCCTAGGTGTTGCGGTTCCACATTTGGAACACACATAGTTCCAATCATAATTAGAGGTATAAATGACTAAATTATTTCCATTAGATAGAAGGCATAACTGCAGGTTGCGTTATCTTTAACAAGTCGACCATTTTGTTACACAGTTCCAAAAATTCTGAACCTTTTCTTGTTATATTGTACATATTATTCGATTCATCATAAGTTAACAATTCATTGTTGATTAGATATCCCAAATAATATAGCAATTGTTGATAGGACAGAAAAGAATCATATTATCTTTGTTTTCGTTATGCCATTGGATCTGTTCCTATTATCTTGGGTTATAACGGAGATACATTACATTTGTTTAGGGAGAGATTAGAACGCATGATATAAGAGACCCTATCATGTACATTCATAACTGGCGTACGTCTCATTCTTAAATCTCGTCGCAGATAGCTTAAGTAAAAGGAAGAGAAGGTAGCTAGGTGATAGGCTACCCGTGAATTGGGCTGGTCAGTAAGGTTTGCAGCAAGGTTTAGAGAACACTTTTAATATTCATTGATTGTGAGCTGGTTTATATGGCTCATTTGAATTCTCGCTATTCAAAAATACTAGTAGGACTAGACGGATCCGATGATTCAATGAAAGCGGCGGATCATGCTATAGCCATTGCAAAACTACATAGTGCTAAGTTACTAACCGTGCATGTAATTCCTTCGCAAATTAGATCTGGAGGATATTCTTCTAGTATCGCCACTCCAACATTTCCAGAATATTCAAAGCGATCAGATGAGTCTGCCGAGACTTGGTTTGGAAGAATAAAGCGTAATGCAGGAGAAGCTGGAGTAGAAGTTGAAACAAAAGTAATTTCATCTGGATATTCAGTAGGACAAGTCATAGTTGACTTAGCTGAAAAGGAAAATGTGGACCTAGTTGTAGTGGGCACGAGAGGCATGACGGGCTTCAAGAAGATGTTACTTGGAAGCGTAGCTTTAGAAGTGGTAACATATTCTGACTGTTCTGTTATCGTAGTAAAATAGCACTATTGATTTGAGCTATAATTTAGCTAATCAATTCATTTCAGGTGATGTAAGAAAGCAAAATGTACCCTATCACCTAGTTTGATAAAATCCATGCTGCAACTTGAGGCCATAATCTCAGATGAGCTGTAGTACTTATGCACAATCCAACATGACCAGATGGCAGCACAAAAGATTCCTTCACCTTACTTGATACGAGGTCATTCAGTGCAAGTGTTGACTCTGGGGATACAAGATCATCTTTTTCTGCAATTATTGTAAGCAGAGGAGCTGTTATTTTCCTGAGATCGATTTGCTTTTCACCCAGTTTCAGATTGTGTGATACGAGCAAATTATTCTTATAACAGCCGTGTAATATCTCGCGATATAATCGCCCTGGAATCATTGGAGTATCATGAAGCCATTTTTCGACAGATACAAAATTGTCAACAAACTTTGCGTTATTCATGTTCTTTAGCAAGTTGACGTATTTATCAAATGTGTAGCGAGGAGGATTTCGTAATAGAAAGCCAAGGTCAAGCACAACTCCATCAAGGTGTCCGAATTCATCTATTAGTTTATCAGTGTCTAATGCTCTAGACCAAGTTGCTAGTATCGTAGTGTCTTTGCTGAAATCAACTGGAGTGGCCATAATTGAAAGGCTTTGAATGCTGTCATCATGAAGGGCAGCGTAGCATAAAGATATGATGCCACCCCAACAATAGCCCAATATGGATATCTTGTCCAAATTGGACTTGTCCTTGATAACCTGAACGGCATCTTGAACATAACCAACGTAATCCTCTAGAGAAAGTCCACTGTCACTCCAGTCAGGAAACCCCCAATCTAACAAATATACATCAAGTCCTTTTGACATGAGATTTCTAATAACACTCCTGTCCTGACTGATGTCCATGATATGAAATTTATTAATTGGGGCATAAATTAGGAGTAGCGGTTTATTGCATTCTTTACTCGAATCAAGGCTGTGGTAATGCAGTAATCTTGTCTTGCCTTTACTGTAAACTACGTCAAAAGATGCAAAATCGTAATCTTTTGGTAATGATGCAAAGATCATAAAACTTCTTACATATGAATCAAATAACCAACCAAAATAAAGAACTGGATATCCTGCCTCCCTCATTACTCTTCTTAGCTCAATATGAGCATTCACAAATTCGGACAATACCGATGTAAAGCCTTCTGACCTGAGCCCTGTTTCTAATTCTAGATCTGTTATCTCCAGCCACTTCTCATAAAAAATCTTTCGTTGTAATCCTTGTTCTTTAGCTGCAAGCTGAAATGCCTTGAAATAAATTGAATTGTAATAGGCGGTTATCTTGATCCAGTTACTATATACTTCGATTAGTCTTGGTAATATTTCTCGATTAGCTTTGACGCTTGTATCCATTTTTAATATTCACGCCCACACATCACTGGGAATGATTTCTTCTCTAGATTACAGTATTAAAAGAGCTCGAGTGCAGTGCAATGATGTGCACTCATTTCTTCAGATTACTAAGTATTCCGTGAGTGATCTTTGTCCCACATAATTTCGTAATATGCTATCTATATGTCAATTTCAAATGCGCATATTTCTTCTTCCTAGAAGACAAACGGTCCTACCTACGATATCTATCTTATTTCCAGGCTAGCGACAAGCAATCCATGCATCAATTGAAGTGCATTCTATGGCATAAGTGGGAAATCATCTATAGCCCAATGCATTAAGTATTTTTCTAATTTCGCTCGAGCTAAGGTTGATTTGTTCAGAAATTTCATTCAAGGAGAGTCCCGACTCATACATCCTAGCAATCCGCTTTAATCTCCAACCACTAACACCCAGAGTTTTTTCTTGTGTTCTAGACATTCGGTATTATTCGTTATAGCCGAACCTAACTTAAATAAGTTGCTGGGGGGGAGAATTTATGCTCTGCATCGAACTGATTCATAATCAAGAAATCAGATGAGCATTCTATCAGGTATGAGCATAGACTCGACAGTCGTTTCTGGCGTAACGAACTTTGCAATCAATGCATGACAGATCTTTGAAAATTAATTCTATCTAGGTAGAACTCTTTACTCTATGTTTATGTGGCGTGTTTCACGATTTATCTTTGAACCGACAAATA
>JALZOS010000141.1 GCA_030913755.1 Thermoproteota archaeon
GGGTATATTATCACGGGGACTAATTCTTTAATAAATTCCTACATGAGCTGCAGACGTTATACACATGATAGATTAACAGAACCGCTTCCACCGCTGTCGTGACAAAGTGGTTATCACGCAGCCATGAATTCACCTGGCTATTCGTTCGCTCATAATGTATTTGAACGGTAGATTATCCTGCGATGAATAAAATTTAAAATCTTCTTTTAGTTGTTTTGTCTTCAGGCAATAACAATAACAACAAAGACAACATTTATTGAACAAATGTCGATTGATTTATTACCATTCAGGGTCCTACGTTTGTCATGAGTTTGTACAGAAAGGATATTGATTCCCTTGGAGAAGTTCAAGTTCCTGCTTCTGTTTATTACGGTCCATTCACGGTTCGTGCTTCTTTGCAATATAATGTAACAGGGCAACGTTCTCATATTAACATGATAAAGGCTTTTGCAATGATCAAAAGATCTGCAGCCCTTGCGAACAAAGACCTAGGTGTGCTAGAAGCAGAAAAAGCGGATGCAATAGTCAAAGCTTCAGATGAGATTTTGTCTGGCGGACTCTTGGACCAGTTTATCATAGACTCCATTAATTCTGGCGCCGGAACAGCTGTCAATATGAATGCCAACGAAGTAATTGCTAATAGGGCCCTGGAAATTCTTGGTAAGAAAAAGGGAGATTATCTGACTTTAAGCCCAAATGATCATGTCAATATGTCACAATCAAGCAATGATACGTATCCGACTGCTATGCACATTGCAATACTTCTAAATCTTCAAGAAGTTAAAACTGCGTTAACAGCGTTAACTTCCTCTCTTGAGAAGAAGGCTGAGGAATTCGAGGAGGTGATAAAAATAGGAAGAACGCATATGATGGATGCGATACCAGTCACCCTCGGTTCCGAATTTTCAGAGTATGCCTTCTCCCTCAGGATGGGATTGGAGAAAATTGCTCAATCTTGTTCGGATCTAGAGTACGTGGCACTTGGGGGAACGGCTGTAGGGACCGGTGCCAACACGCCCCGTGGTTATAAAGAACTTGCTTTGAAATACCTGGCCCAGACATCTGGTTTAAATTTAAAACCTTCAAAAAATGCATTCTTCTCGCTTCAAAGCAAGTTTGAAGTTGCCATGTGTTCTTCAACTCTGAGAAATGTAGCAATTGAATTAATTAAGGTAGCAAATGACACACGGTTGATGGCCTCAGGAC
Source organism: Thermoproteota archaeon (assembly GCA_030913755.1). Taxonomy (GTDB): domain Archaea; phylum Thermoproteota; class Nitrososphaeria; order Nitrososphaerales; family Nitrososphaeraceae; genus TA-21. The sequence continues at coordinate 1,207 of JALZOS010000141.1, forward strand.
CCGTTGCAGGCCTTGCCGAAATTTTAATTCCTGCTGTACATGCAGGGTCATCAATAATGCCTGGGAAGGTCAACCCATCGTTGTCAGAATGCCTTAACATGATATGTTTCAATATCATAGGCAATGATGTGTCCGTAGCATTTGGAGCACAGGCAGGGCAGTTTGAACTAAACGTCATGTTACCTGGAATGATAAGATGTGTGCTTGATTCTACTGACATGTTAAAGAATTTCCTTCCCATATACGCAAGAAACATGATTGATGGAATAAGAGCAAATGAACAGAAGCTGGCCTCCGATGTACAAAAAAGCCCAATTCTTGTTACCCTTCTAAATCCGTACATAGGATACATGAAGGCCGCTGAGATATACAAGGAATCTTTGGCTACAAACAAAAGCATAAGACAACTTGTTTTAGAGAAAGGATTAATGACGGAAGAAGAATTGAACAAGGCCCTATCTAAAGAAAATATTTTGGGGACATCTTAAGGTGAATTGATGACGAACAATTTAAAAAGAGTGTTTCCTGTGTTAGAGAGCTAATATGAATTTGACAATAATATTAGGGGTAAGCTTTTTTCTTTTCTCACGACACAAGATAAATGAAAGCCAACCATAATGGTAAAGTGAGGATATAACACTTGGCAGTATCACGCTTGGCAATTACAGTGGGCATTGGTATTCTTGTAACTGTTTTTGTATATTTTGGGCTGCGCGAATCTCTCAATCATCCTACAATTTCTCGTACCTCCATTCCACCAGACATAGCCCTGAATATAGTTAGAAATGCATTTAATATCTCACAGGAAGACTCAGTTGATCTAAAATTAAATTATGTTTATTTGAAACCCAAGGGTGAAGTTTATCAACTGAATTCTGATTCTAATAGCATAGGAAAATTCTTGGGAATGTCGGAGCCGACAATAACAGGTGGAAATCACTACGCATTGGAAATTAAAGATATCGGTAGCAACAAGTCGTATTATGTTGACTATGTAACAGGCGAGATTGTATCTTCCAGCAATCCTGATACAAAATAGAGTCAGAAGAATAATAGAAAAGTGATAGTTTCTGGCAGAGCAACCAAATTATATCACCGATACTTTGCCTAACCCTATGCAGGTTAGTGGTGATGTTCTCATCTGTGATTCAATAGATGATGCAGGTGTTTCCGTTCTTAAGAGAGCTGGGATGAATGTTGATTATAGACCGGAGATAACTCCAGACGAGTTATTAGCTTTGGCTAAAAATTATGATGTGATCGTTGTAAGAAGTAGGACCAAAATAACTAAGCCAGTTATCGACGTTGCTGCTAAGGTGAAAATAATAGCCAGGGTAGGAGTCGGCTTAGACAACATAGATACAGAATATGCAGAATCAAAAGGTATCAGAGTAATTAATGCAGCTGAAGCAGCTATGAATGCAGTTGCTGAATTAGTAATAGGAGATATGATTGCTTTAGCACGGAGCATTCCAAAGGCTGACTCTGCGTTGAAGGATGGCAGGTGGATAAAGAAGGAACTTATGGGAATTGAACTGAAAGGGAAGTACCTTGGAATAATAGGTGTAGGAAACATTGGGAGAAATGTCGGTAGACTTGCAAAGGGTCTTCGTATGAATTTATTGGGATACGATATTTACCCCATAGGTAGAGACTACGTTAGAGAGGTTGGGATGATAACTACAGATTTGAATACATTATTGGCAAGTTCTGACTTTATTACCTGCCACATTCCAATAACCCAGGATACAAAGCACCTAATTAACTCTGAAAGGTTGGCTCTTATGAAACCATCTGCGTTTCTTATCAATACGTCTCGAGGCGAGGTAATTGACGAGGAAGCTTTATTGACAGCTCTCAGCACAGGGAAGATTGCCGGTGCTGCTCTAGACGTTTTTGAAGTGGAGCCACCCACTAACAAAAAGCTCCTGCAAATGCCAAATTTTATATCTACTCCACACATTGCAGCACAGACCAGAGAAGCACAAGAACTTGCCTCCATCGTAATTGCTGAAAAAATTATTCAAATCACAAGAGGTGTAATTTAATAATTAATCAATCAAGGCAACTCAATCCAACCTTTTCACCTTACAAGAATAAAAATTAGGCGGAACACGCCAATTTACATGATACTAGCGACAACTATGAGACTAAATTTCAACACGTATTCGACCTATCGTCCGTTTACAAACGGCAAAATACAGATATTAAGGGGCAAGTTATACGCGATCTACATGTACCGCTACATAGCTGAAGCCTGGAGAAAGATGTGGAAAACTAACACCGTCGAATTGAAGGCAAAGGCAGTGGTTTGGAGAACGGAGCCCACCGTCAAAAGGATAGACAGGCCAAGCAGACTGGATAGAGCGCGCAGATTGGGTTACAAGGCAAAACAAGGCATAGTGGTAGTTAGAACACGAGTGGGCAGAGGAGGTATGCGAAAACAGAGACCAGTATCTGGAAGAAGACCCAAGCACCAGGGAGTTGTTCATATCAAACAATCGGATAATATGCGCAAAGTTGCAGAAAGAAGGGTAAATGAAAAATATCCGAATATGGAGGTATTGGGTTCTTATTTTCTGCACAAGGATGGCATGAATATATGGTACGAAATCATTCTTGCTGACACTGGGCATCCTTCTATTTCAAAGGATAAAGAGATGCGAGGCAAGCTGAAGGCGTTTGCAAAGTAGGAATAGACTATTTACCCAATCAAATATTCATTGACTGGATCAGTGCAGGATCGGCATTGGAAAAAGGGATCATTGTATAGTAGGTATTAATTTAAGCACTTTATCTATAACTTCTTTAATTTCTACGTAGTCTGTTTCTTTGTCGAGTGTGATGTAGTAGAAACCCCAGTCAGTAGGAACAGTGAGCATTATTACTTTTTCATGCTCTGTTAGAGTATAGATAGTACTGCCAATCGCGGAATAGAATGGTTTTCTAAGTTTATTCCGGGTTGCCTCTATAAAGTGATCGTTTATTGCTTGTTCTGTATTAAGAAGTGGCATCATCCCATCTCTCAATTTGCCAGCTATAGTTCTGCCAAAATCGTTTATCATTCCGACATAACGTATTCTCTTTGACAGGGATAGTATCTTTCCACACTTCTCCCTATTTTTTTGAATGGCATCTTTTGATGAATCTCTTTTCTCCATATTCTAATTTTACCGATATCTCGCAAATATAAGTCCTCATAGCATAAGGCGATGTCTTACTCACGATTAAAACTCCTTGCAAGAGGTGTTGTGTAGATATTTTAAACCTGTAACTGGTGTTCTGTCACGATCAGATTTGCCCCTCACGAATGATCTACGTAGTTTTCATAATTCCTAAAGCAGGAATTTTTCTTTTGTCATTGGCGTTCCCATTTAGCTGCCTTTTGTTCGTAACTACTTTTGGACTTCCCTTTAGCGTAAAAGCGAAAATAACATATTGTAATCGTATCATAAGAATATTTAGATGCTTAAAGACTAGAACTAGGCCATACCATTATTTTTCTGTTTTACTTTACCATTTTACGAACCATCTTATTTAACTGGCTATTCTAGCATAATGTATATCAGGCCATCTCTTGATTCCACATTATACGTCTTTAAGGGCTCTTCAGCAGGGAGATTCTCAGGAGCTCCG
>JALZOS010000159.1 GCA_030913755.1 Thermoproteota archaeon
CAATTGTTACAACTTAAGTAGAACCAGATCAGAGGTTATACTGGAAGCATCTGCTAACTAACAATTTTTTTTCCATCTGTCTTTGCATTCAAGCTAACGTTACTTTTGCAGATTCCAGAATTCCATACAAATACCGCTTCCATCCATCTTGAGCCTATATGTTTCTGTTTCACATATTGGTATCAGATCCATTCTATCACTATCGCACGTAGGACATTTCTCACTAGAATTGTCCTCACCCGACAAATACGAAGCGCACCAAAGGCAAGAATTACAAATCCAGAATTTACACTCATGATATTTCCTTATACTATTTGATCTTTGATTCTGTGGAGCTCTTATCATTTTAACCATCCTAGTCTCAATAGCCGAAATCCAATTAAGGATTATCTTTAGACGATTGCTTCTTGACGGGTTTTATGATATTTATTTGGTTGGTTCTGATAATTTATAATATTGGCCTGATTTCAAGAACCATAAGAAGGCAAAATCATTATCTCAGAATAAACGAGGTAGAATACATGAAATAAAAGGATTGGAAAATTTAGCAACCTTCTATGTAGAATTAGACATAATTGGAGTTGATGAATTGGGTGATCTACCTGACAAACCTAACCATCATCACACGTGACGATTACGAGTACCGAAGCATTATTATTAACTGGTAAACGAAACAGATACAAATCCTCGCTGTCTAGAAACTAATTTGGAATTATAACTGCCCTTTTTTGTCGCGTCATACCGAATCACTGAATATACTATTTATGTGGCACTAACGGTAATTAAACTCAAGATATGATACAAGGGCGCATGGGATCTGGAACAAAGACAAGAAGATTTTATGATAAATACCGAAATTATATTCTCTTTAACAAGAACATAATTATTTCTGGTACAATTGCTTTCTTTGTAGGTGCTTTATCTACTCAGTTATTTGCCCAACATGATAGTAATAATCTAGTAAATTCAATAGTGACGTTATCAATAGAATATGGAATCTATATTCCACTTTTTGCAATTCTTTTTTATATAGATAATAAGCAAAGATATATCGATCCTTTAACACAAATGAAAGATTACTCAATAATAAAAAGTGACGTCAAAAAACTAATTGTTGCATTCACTATCTCTGAGCTGATATATTCTGTAGCAAAGATATCTATTCACTATGAATTACTCCAGAGCAATATAGAGCCATACCAGGCATCAATGATAGGTGCTCTTGCGGCTTGGGCACTATTTTTAGTAGCTATAAACTTGGGTGTAAAGGCTGTAAGACTTTTTCGAAGTTGAAATGACCATGAACTCTCTTCTAGCGTAGAATAAGAGGTTGAACAAGTAGGTAAAGCATTAGACACTGACAAAGCCCGTGTGCTAGTAACGTAGCAGTTAGACAAATCTGAGAAATGCGAAGATCCGTACAACAACTCTGAAGAATTAAGTATATGCGAAATATCTATACTTACTACTTCAAATCTGCCTTGCGTTCTTTTCGTATTTCTCTGTCAAACCACATTTTTACCACTTGAGAATTATCTCTAGTCTGTGCTTTGGTTTCTGCTAATTCATTTGCACGTGTCTCTGATAGCACTTGTGATTTAGGAAAGTAAAGCGAATAATAAATTCAATACATTTGAAAGGCTAAAGGTTGAACTTGCTAATCCTAAAGGTTGCTAACAAAGGCAACCTTGGAGGAATAAATAATTCCCAGACCTGACGTTGGTAAAAAGAGGTGATTTATAACAGCAAAATTTAAAACAGTTATCAGAGAAAAGGAATCATGAATCCCCAAATCAATAATGAAATAAATGATGATACGATTCGAAAACTCTTCAAGGATAAGAACTTTGTCTTTATGTCTACATTAATGAAAGACGGTTCTCCTCAAGTTACGCCAACATGGGTAGATATTGAAGATGGAACTATTCTTGTTAACACTGCAATAGGTAGAATAAAACATAAGAATATCTCACGTGATCCTCGTGTAGCATTAGCAATCGCTGATCAAAATAATCCGTACGATATGGTTACTATTAGAGGAAAAGTGATAGAGCAAATAACTGGGGATGAGGCTGAAAAACACATAGATAAATTGGCAAAAAAGTATATTGGAGCGGATAAATATCCTGGTAGGTCTCCAACAGAAAAAAGGGTAATATTGAAGATCAAACCTGAAAAGGTGTTCCATATGAAGCAATAATTGCAATAAAAAAGGCCCAAAAAAGCCCTTTACAACGTTAGGCTTCCTATCTTAAGAGCTTTATAGGTAGAATGGCTTGTAAAAATTGTTGTGACTAATTAGATCTGAAGATGAAAGTATCCTGAACCTGTCTCTCAAAGAGTAATTCTCTGATATACAATTATTACTTAAAACTCTAGCTATGTTGGTCTTATTCTTCATCAAATAGCATATGGTCAAACTCACACTAGCTACGACAATAATTCGGTATTTAGGATGACAGTATTGGTGAAATCTCCAGTCTCATGAGTCTAGGGTTGTGGTAATAATCTGATTCTATCCTTTCTTTAAGATTATTATAGCGAAAAATCCTATAGCAGAAATTAGTCCTATTGCGATGATTAGGTTAAACACATCCCCGCTATCGCTCAGCAGACCTGGTGGAGACTGGTGTGGAACAAAAACTTGGAATGATGCCAACTCGACTAAATTTTTTGAATTTACTCTCAATATCACTTGATGAGTCCCATCTTCAGGGAAAATATACTTCACGGCGAAGTCACCATCGGGAACTGTTATGTTTTCAAATTTGAACAATCTCTGACCGTTGGTAACAACCACCCTTGCCGTAAGATCTTCCGCGTGTTCGCCAGTCTGTAAATCTCGAACGGTAAAATTCAAAGTGGTAAAAGTGTCTATTATTGGTTTCTCAGGAGAGTATACAAACTCAATTTTAACATTGTCCTTCACGTTTGTCCATTCTTGCACCTTCCCCCCAAAGAGATGTGCATAAGAATAATAATATGACTGTTATCCGCAGCGACCAAAGTGGTAGCAATTAAAACAATGACTACAACAACAAATGATCGCGAACACGACAATCTTAACTCCATATGATTCAATGATCAATCTCTACTATATTGACATTTGATCTTTAGCAACGCGTTATGATCACTTGCGTTTCTCTATCTCCATGCGATAACTGATAAAGTTAGCTACCATCTCTCTTCCCCACAAATCCTGCTATGATAACATCATTTGCTACTATCCTGGTTAGTATGCTTCGCAAATCCAAAAAAAGATTGCGGTTGATATTAATATTATTATTTAAAACCAATTGCTTGATGTACAAATTTACTATTTTAATACATGGTTGATCCAATCGATGCATGAGCTCTATTTTTCTGCAATAGTTTGACTCTGCTCTCGCATAAATTGTGTTAAGTAATATTTGCCTCCAGTTCCCTTCCCAGTTGTACCGGAATCTTTCCAACCTCCAAATGATTGACATCCTACCATTGCCCCAGTTGTGGCACTACTTGTTCTATTCACATATACGACTCCCGCTTCAATACCGTTCAGAAATTTTTCAATCTCTTCTTTTCTCTTCGTATACACTCCGGCTGTGAGGCCATATTCAGATTCATTACACATGGCGAGTGCTTGATCAAACTTATCATATTCTGATACGCAAAGAATCGGCACGAACAATTCCTTTTTGAATAATACGTGATCCTTAGGTAAACTATCAACAATGGTAGGTTCCGCATAGAATCCATATTTCAGATTATTCTCTTTCTTAAGAGAACCGCCTACTAGTACTTTTCCGTCTTTAGTAGCCAATCTTGAATACTTACTAAAATTCTTAAAAGAGTTTGAATTTATTAAAGGACCGATAAAAGTTTCTGGATTTATAGGGTTCCCAACAGTTAATTCCTTAGTTCTTCTTACAAGTTTTGAGATGAATTTTGACTTTATGCTTCTTTGCACATATATACGAGAGCATGCGCTGCATTTTTGTCCTGAATATGAAAACGCTGCTCTTACAACTCCTTCAGCTGCCTTGTCCAAGTCGGCTGTTTGGGTAACAATCGCCGCGTTCTTTCCTCCCAGTTCAGCGATAACTGGTCTTGGCTTGAATTCGCTTGTTTTCCTAACTAATTCATAGCCAACTTCCTTGGAGCCCGTAAAGACGATTCCTGCAATTTCTTTGTTTTGTACTAGTAACTTACCAATTTCGCCACCTGGGCCTGTTATATAATTAACTACACCTGCCGGCAGCCCCGCATCTACCATGATCTGAGCTATTTTGTACCCCACTATAGGCGTGTCACTGGCAGGTTTTATGATCACTGTATTGCCAGTAATTAGAGCACCACTAGTCATTCCTACCAAGATTGCTGCCGGAAAGTTGAATGGCGCAATTATAGCCCAGATTCCATATGGCTTCATCACACTAGTGTTCCTTTCACCTGAACTAGAATTTTTGTTGGCCAAGACAAATCCATCATTAGCGATCATATCGTCTATGTAATAGTTGATAAAATCTAATGCTTCATCTACATCGGCAATAGCTTCGTATCTATTCTTACCGTTCTCTAAAGTCAACCATGCTGCTAATTCAAATTTTCGCTTTCTGATAAGACCTGCAATTTTTCTAATGATTTGTATTCTGTACTTGTAATCCGTGGTACCCCATGTCTTAAATGCAAGTGCTGCGGCTTCGATGGCTTGGTTGACGTGCAAAGGAGTTCCCTTCTGGATATAGCCTAGTATTGTCCTGCGATCAATGGGAGATCTATGGGCAATGCTCTTGGCTGCAAACACTTCTTTACCAGCAATTATCAAAGAAAATGCATTCCCAAATTCCGACCGAACAGATCTAGCAGCCTGCTCATATTTCTGATCGAATAACTTTTCGTTACCATCATTTACAAATTTCTGGAAAGTATTTTCGTTTTGGAAGACCATACCTATGTTATCAAATTCGTCCTTAAATAGTATATAGTATAGGATATCCGGCATAATGGATCCCAACCAACCCGAATAAGTCGATGCTCCTTATTAATATAATTTCAAGGCTGACAAAAAACAGATAACTGACGGCTGATATAATACCTGAAAATCATCAATCCACCAGTTTAATTACTGCACAGTTGTAATTGATAACGATATGAATTAAATTACAGAAATTACTGATAGTTAGTAAAGTAATAGGTTGCAGTAGATGTATGGCTAGAAACCAGCTAACGCTAGCGCATAAATCCAAATCCTAAACAATATTCCGGTAGGACCTTCAAAATAATTAACTATGAGGAAGGATGTGAGCAAAAATAAAAGAAGGCGAAACGATTTCTCTCTTACGTGAATTCATTCAATGATAGTCCTAGAGAAGATGGAGAGAAATGGTTCAGAATTCTTAATTGAAAATGTCAGACAAGACATTTTCGAAAAATATGACATGATTCTAGGCAAAACGTGTTTACGGATTTTGTAGTTTCACTCCGCCCTATTCAGAAGATGAGATATTCTACTCGTTCTCGGCTGCGTCGTTAAAAGAAACGAAGACAAATCACTTAATGCTTAAATATGAATAAATATGATTCTTGCAATTTTTTTATTTGTCAATGGTCCAGTATCCCAAAACTGGCTAAGAAGATTTCCTTAATTAAGGGATACCGATCACGAACAAACTTGCTGATCATAGGAAATACTGTTATTTTCCATTCGGGTTAACGAGGGAAGACTCCCCTTACGAG
>JALZOS010000162.1 GCA_030913755.1 Thermoproteota archaeon
AAGTGTATCATGTTCCAACACCTTCAATAATAAATTATAGTGATGAATAAGGTAGGTCCGAACACGAATCAGTTTCTGACTTACATGGTTATGGATACTAGTGAATTTGTGCTCCCATCTTAATTCTTTAACTAATTCTATTTCCCTGAGGATTTGAAAGATCTCTTGCCCATCTTGTTCACTTTTAGGTTCTATGTAAAAACATGGTTCGTAATCATCTATTAACTTGAGTGATTTGCCATCTTCTGTTTTTATCCATAGTACTGCGTAGTCATTTTCAATGTAAACATCAAGTATCCATCCATTACAACTTTGAGTCATTATTGGTTTGGCTGATTGGCGTTAATTATATTCTCTAGGGCTGTTAATCTATTTTCTTGATAAGTTGATTTATCTTGAAGCTCTATTATTTTGTTCTCGAGGTCTTGAATAATTAACTCCTTTTCTTTAGATTCGTTTATCAGTGTTGCAATAAGTTTTCTGTTGTGGACGGAAGCCACCAGATTTAGTTTGTCACACACTGTTGGCAAGGTGCAGTTTCCCATCGCCGCTTGTTCTGAATTCCAGGCTTTTAACAGCAAATCAAATGCCTTTTTATGTCCTAAATCAACAAACGCTCCCTGTAGTTCCGTCCTTAAATCCGACATTACCTCATCATACAGTTGTCTGAAAGATGGAGTTATTCTACCCATACTACATCAATTTAGTAACATCATTCTTCCACATTTTCTACCATGAACTACAACTGACTTTGGAGTCTTCATATATTGGTGCTTGACAAGAGTTGCTTTGAATCTTGGAAAAGAATAACTGGTTGATATATCTTTGACGTAAACAATTACATTAGCTAAGTGCTTGAGATATGTTCCACCTATTGGTCTTGGGATAATGCCTTTGCTACTTAAATTAGAGTCGCCAGTAGCAACAATAGATATTTTATTTTTAACACATGCTCTGCAAATGGTGGCTATAACCTCTTTGACAGTACCTGCAGTTTCTAATCTTCTTTCTGCCCTTGAATCTCTAAAGAATTTTGTCAGGTTATTAACCACAATGAGTTTGATGTCTTTATTGTCTTCAATTAAATGAGCAATCTCTTTTGCAATTTGTAATTGATGCTGTGAATTGTATGCTGTTTGGATATACAGATTCTTGGAAACAACCTTGGGTTCTATATGTGCAACTTTGGCAGTATTGGCAATCTTTTCTGGATTTAGAATCATTTTACCACGGCCATAATAGTCCGTATTGTTAAAGCATATGGCCATCGATTCAAACCCATGCTCTTTAACAGATAAAATACAGTTCACAAGAAATCTATGCGAAAGTGCGTCTAAAGGCCCCGAATCACCATAAAATAGATAAAACAAACCTTCTTGGATACCATCAATTAACGAATCTAGCTCTCCTGAACCAGTAGTCATTTTCAATAAGCTGGCTTGTTTACTATAATGTTCCAGTGCTGATATCATTTCAAGTCTTGGATGAAAAATACTCAAAATCGAACTCACCGATACTATCTAAGAGATGTTCTCTTGTGATTGTTTAGTATATGAAAACTGTAGCTGATTAGGAAAGAACCACAATTCATCATGAACAAAAATAATTGAACCTCTTGTCTTGACTTCTTTTCCATAAAGTTTTTCTTTTATTTCTTGAAGAAGCATGCTTTGGACATTATTTGATTCTACTTTATCACCATCGAATTCAAGCTTTGCCTCTCCGATGCGTAGATTACTTAATGCTTCTTTAACGACCTTATCCATTTTGAATTTCAATGTAGACTTTTTATCTTCAATAAATTTTTGTAGTCCCGCTGAAATAACGAGACTTTCGTTACCATAAAACACCATGCTTGGAGGATAGGTAAAACTTTGTTCTGAGTTCATCATCTTAACCTTAAGCAGCGGCATTTCATCGCCTGATATCTCGATGTCGTATACTTCCTTCCAGAATTGTACCAAGTTTCTGCTATCGGTATCAGAAATAGACTGATTACTGGCTTTTCTAGTTATGACGTCAACAATAGAGCCATAGTTTCCTGAGGGTGCAACTATAACCTTGTTTCTAGAGTTAACGAGATGACGGATAAGACCATTTGCAGAGGCACCATTCTCGCGCCTCATTCTAATATAATCAAGTACACTCTCTCTCACATATGCCTGTGGGCTTGCTTCTACATTGGCTATTACAGAATCCCCCTGTTGTTTTTGTTTAATGTAAACATCAAGTGAAAAACCGAGATACAAGCTAGCCTTCTCACATCTGTAAAGTTTAATCGGTTCTTCAAGCAGGTAAATACCTTGAAGCATTCCATTTCCAGTCAGTTTTCTGATGTTGATTTCAATTGCTTTTTCGACCAGTCTACGGATTATTTTCCTATCTTCTAATTCACTAGAATTCAATGTCCTGTTATTAAATTCATTAAAATAATGCTGTTCATTTGGTGCTATGAAAACAAGATTCCTTCCATCCGATACTATCAGTTTGCCACTCTTTCGATACGATGAAGCGTTCTCTGTTACTGCCTCTACTACGTCTATGTCATCAGGTAAATTTAAGTGATAGATGGATGAACCTAGAAATCTATTACCAGAATTACTGTCAGGAATTATTTTTGACTGTGTCGCGAGCAGTATGAGTTCGCTTAAATTTCGTTGTAAAATCCTGGAGGCTATATCTTTGGTCAATACCATCTTAATAGACCCTGAGCCATCATAAAATCTGGATGATACTCTTAAATCCCATCCCCAGTCGTTGTCACATTTGTTAGGACAAGTTTCTTCATACAACAAGGATTTGCAGCCGTTGCACCTTTTCACCAAACCTGAATTATTATGAATCGTAGTGATTGTACCAGTTAAAGAAATATTCTGCACAGGTCGTTTTATCTTGTCAATCCTGGGATTCCAGACATATTGTCGATATTCCATATAGCCATCCACATTCACAAACTGGATGTCTGTAAATTCAGTCACTACAAGTAGCAAAGATTTATCAGGGAATTCATGAACATATGCATTATCGAACTTGTATACGG
>JALZOS010000221.1 GCA_030913755.1 Thermoproteota archaeon
GATGTAAATACTGGAAATCTCTATAACTTTAAGTTAAATGCAGATAGGAATGGGTTACTGCTTCAGGGACCGCTCACAGACCGTATGGCAAACACACTAGATGAAGCCCAAAGCATAATCTTTGGACAAGGATTTGACGTTATTACCGATATAAAAATTGGGCCTGACGGTTACCTCTATATTCTTGGTTACGATGGAACAATTTACAGAATAACGTAGCTAGGATGCAAACGTCAAACCTATTATGTACCAATTAATATATATCTTATTTGGTGTGATTAGATTAGATAGGACAATGGTACTTGTCATACAAATTGAGACAACTTACATATATGGAAAAGTGCAACTGATCTAAATTATGATCTTGTCTGAAAAATCACTGCATAAAACGCTTCTATTGCCTTTTTTTATAGCATCCATGATTTCATTGGTATTTTTTATTTCCCCCACCAATAATTCTGTTTACGCTCTGGTTATAAGAGGGAGCCCAGGTAACGATAACTTGTCAGGAACACCCAAAGACGATAGCATGGAAGGCCTCAGAGGGAATGACAATATAGTGGGGATTGGAGGAAATGATGTAATTGAAGGTTCTCAAGGAAATGATATTCTTAAAGGTTCCGAAGGTAATGACTACTTGAATGGCGGACAAGATAACGATATGCTCTATGGTGAAGATGGAAATGATGAATTAAACGGTGCAGAGGGCCGAGATCAACTATTCGGAGGCGCTGGTGACGATATTTTGTATGGAAGCATATCAAACGATATATTAAATGGTGGCGAAGGTAATGATCGTCTTTATGGTGGACCTGGAAATGACACTCTTACCGGTGGGTATGGGGCAGACTATTTTGACTGCGGCATGGGATCAGACGAAGCAACAGAGTACAATTCAGCGGAAGGTGATTCCTTCATCAATTGCGAAATCGTCACCCGCAGTTAAGCGAAGTTTCTGAGCGCTCTTCCCCATAAGGTTACTTAACTTTTCATGCACGTAAGAGGAAAGTAAATCAGAGCTAATATTGTAGATCTCGACTATTATATCTCATGTTCATAATTGTGCAGGTATATGCATGGGTCTTCCAAGATGATTGAGTACTTTTCATTTGTGGGCATATTCGTGATTTCTTGTTAACATGTTAACGGCTGGTCTGTTGTTGACCGAAAGCCAATTATGTTTGCCAGTGATAAAGCACCAATTTCGTTAGCACCTCGAAATTCCAATCTTAAGCGAACTTCCATGAACCCTTCCAGATAGTCGTACATGAAATTAAAAGAAAGAATTTTACTAGCGTGACATGAGTTCAATAGTATGACGTATAAATTGGCATCTAGAGCTTTTGTTTTGTCCATTATCTTATTGGTCCTCGCATTGTTTACCAGTATTAGCGTTGCCTTGGCTGATACCTTAGATTGTGGTGGTGAAAAGTTGTGCATGGGAACGAAAATAGCTGACGTAATGGTTGGTGACAACACCTCGAACAGCATGAGTGGCCTGGGTGGCATCGACGACATGATTGGAATAGGAGGAGGTGACAATATGAGTGGAAACGATTTGGCCGATCGTATGATAGGTGGCGAAGGCGATGATACTATTGTGGGTGGTAATGGGAGTGATGAAATAATTGGAAGTACCGGAAACGACGACATCTCTGGCGGATATGGAGCAGATGAGATGATTGGTGGAGAAGGAAATGACACTATTTTTGGAGGCGCCGGAGGGGACGCCATTATGGGAGGTCCCACTGATGATGTGATAGTTGGTGAAATGGGGACTGATGTAATGAACGGACAGGATGGGGATGACAAGATTTATCACGCATTTTTAAATTCAACAGCGTCTGACGGAAGTAAAGATTTGATCATCTGTGGAGATGGACAGGATGAAGTGTGGATTAATTTCAGTGTCGACAGAGATCAAGTTAGTGATGACTGTGAAACTATTCATCGAGGGTAAACCTTTGCTATCTACCATTTATTCCAAGAATATTTCATTGTACGGGCTCATTAACTGATCAAGATCTGGTAGCAAGTAAATAGTGCATCGTTAAATTGTCCAATGCCGTTAATAAGAGAGTTGCCCTACCCTGCAGGAAATCATAAAAAAAGTAATTGAATGCACGGCCTATGTTAATGGCTTGCTCCTAAAAATGTGGTAAGAACGGTAAAACCTTTTACTCTCGCCTGCGACTTCCCTCGTTATGAATTAAAGGTGACGTCTATGATAACGGGGGAAATAAATTACTAATTGAGGATAGGGGTGATGACAAACTGAATGGTGGAAATGAAAATTACTGCCTTTATGGTAACGATGAAAATTATTTATTCTCCGGTGGCACTTGAGATGACTATTTGACTGGTGGTTTGTTGCAGATGAATTCATTTGTGGCATTGGACTAGATAATGTTCATGTTGATAAATCAGAAGGGGATATCGTATCTGATTAGTGTGAGGTAATTAATTCATAATTCTACTGGTACGATTTACTGCCTCTTAGAAAGTAAGTCCGAATCCCACCCCAACGGACTGAATCTTCTGAAAGTAAAGAGAATTAGTGTAGCTAGAAACACGCATCATTCACACGACTTTAATTTCAGCTTCCGTTTTATTTTTGTTTGGTTGGTTTAAATGCAATCAATAATGCAAATTGCAACCATTTCCAATAACAGTCGGTATCTACAAATCCTATCTGTTTCAACCAATCAATTTGCTCTTCGATAGAGGAAAGGCGTTCTTCATGCTCTCTATTAACTGGCTTTTGTCTGCCCATTCTTTTTCTGAAATGTTGACTAAGGATTACTGAACTTGATGCAACATGATCAAGGTTACAGAATATCCCTCCCGGTCTGAGTATTGAAAGTATTTCTGAATAGAGTGCCTTCTTACGATGATCTCTTAAATGATGAATAGCCAAACTAGATACTATAGCATCAAAGAATCCAATGTCAGGAAGTTGGGAACCAAAATTATGTTCAACAATGATAACGGATTTGTCCGCTACATACCGCCGTCTTAATATCTTGAGCATATGAGGTGAAAAGTCTATTGCAATGCACTTTATATTTGGTATTTTCTGCTTCAATAATTTTATCAATCTTCCATCGCCAGTTCCCAAATCAAGTATTCTTCGAGTCCTCATAGGTATAAAATCGAGTAACAGCTGTTCCCCATCATTTCTGTGAGGGATTTTATCTGCTTTATTCAAATACTGTCTAACGCGCCGTGAAGTTAACCAATGGCTAGGATCATCGGGCTTTGTATGCAACATGCTGACATCATTGATTAAGTTAAACTACTTGACCAAAAAGAAAAATGGAATCATCTATCTACCAATGAAATAGACAATGGTAACGCTTTCAGAAACTTCTTGTTGTCCCGAGATTATCGGTGTTGATGCAGCCGCTTCAGAATTAATAGCACTAGCACTGTAGATAGGTGCTGGAGGTGGTAATCTAATATCTTCGACACCAATTGACTTCACTCCTATTACTTGCAATCCTGCGGCACTTGCGGCTATATCCGCCTTGGCTTTTGCGTTATCAATCGCATCTTTCAAGAGTGAGTTCTTTATCTCATCTAATTTCTTATTTGACACACTGAAGTAAATGTTGTTCACATTGTTGGCTCCTGCTGATACCGCAGCATCAATCCACTTTGATACACTTTCTATGTTACTGCTTTTGATCTGTATGGAATTACTTACAGTAAATCCTATCAGTCTTCCCTGGTTGGTGTTAGAGGAGTAATTGTAGTTTGGAGTTATGCTAAATGTAGCGGTACTTGTTTCGTTTTCTTGCAAGCCTGCCGCCTTCAAAGCTTCGAGGACTTTGTTCATGAAATTAGAATTTGAAGTTAGTGCGGCTTGTGCAGTTGTGTTTGTTGTCTCTACACCCATTGAAGCTGTAACTTCGTCTGATATAGCCTGAGCTGTTGCAGAACCTGATACAGACAAAGTATTATTTGTAATATCTGTCTGGGCGTTCACATTGCTGAATTTATCTTCCATACCAGTTATGATCGTTATAGAAAGAATGGCGATTGCGGTCGTTATAGCCAGTTTCTCTTTGTTCGTCAAATGGAACCAATTTCTATAGTTCTTCATTTTTTATTAAAATAGGCATTGTGAAATATTAACTTAATTTTTTCTTCTGTAGTTGCAGCTTCCGGTTGCGTGATTATTTTTTACACTTTTGCAAGCCCTCCAGTCAAGAGAAAGTAGAGTTAGCAGAAATAGAATTTGAATGTACGATGTCTGTATGTGTCTGCAACCAACATTATCCCGCATAACAACAACTAATAATTATCAATTTTGGCTTTAGGGTAAGGAACAGATTTTGACACCAAAGATATTAAATTAGGCCCTGAAGCTGGAAGCAAGAAACGGGATTTCTCCTAGCCTGATGCTCCTTAGAGTTTAAGGATCGATCAAAACATTCTACAATCTCCTTGGTACGGAAAGTTAATTTTATTGTTCTTGTGCCATCACAATTTATAACGCTGGCGTTAACGCAACTCCGACAAAGACATTGATAATATTACCGTGAATGATGTTACAGAAAAGATATCTTTCCTATATCTTATATAATGTCATAGGTCGTTGATAACAGGTCAGCAATGATCGATCTGTAACCAAGATTAAAACTGAACACACTTAACGTCATCAACTTTCGAATATCAATACTCTAATAATAGCAATTTTATTTATTAAATTGTTAATTTGGTCATAAATGGTGTGATTTAAATAAAGATAGTAACGAAATTGGATTAATGTTGAAACGTAAGTAATCCACGTGTGGAAAGTATGTACCACTCAATTTCAGGCATTGGTATAAGCGATTAACACCTTGTCAAAACTGGAGTCGTATTACCTACAACGTACGTGCTAACACGAACTAACCAACATTGAACAAATTCTCCTATCGATCAAGTTTGGTAGACGTTTCTTCCTTTTAGAATATGTCTCTTTAATCTGGCGTGAATAAATGGATTGATATAATCGTAGCTTCCCTAACGGTTATTTCTTTAGTTATAGTATTAATAGACTACATACTCACGCTCTCTACAACCCAAAAATTAGCAATTTACATATTTGATTTAATAGTAGTTATTCTTCTCGCATGGGACTTCAGTGTTAGAGTTAAAGCCTCATCCCACAGAGGGAGCTTCATTCTAAGACATTGGTATGAATTCCCTGCAATGTTGCCATTGATTCTTTATACTGTTGGGGATGCATCTTTGTTCGGTGGTGTTATCATACATAATCTCAGAATTATTACCCTATTCAGGGTGATCCGACTTTATAACCTACTATCACTCATTGGAGGAAGTGAATTTATCCTTCTAGCAGGATTCTCAATATTTGCTATAGTTTTTGGTGCTATTGGTATCTACCTTGTTGAACCGGGTAGCCCAGGTGCCAATATAAAAAACTTGGATGATGCGTTTTGGTGGTCAGTAAGCACCATATCAACGGTCGGTTATGGCGACGTATATCCAGTTACGACAGAGGGCAGAATAATTGCAACTATTATCATGTTTGCAGGGATTGGAATCCTGGGTACGTTCATTTCCACAGTAGGTGCAAGACTAATATCAGAAAAATTGAAAAAGGACGTCCCTACAGTCGCTGATGAGACAAAAAGGCTCATAAAAGAAAGAATAAATAAAATAGAACTACTTAATCAAAAAGATTTTGACCTTTTGATTCGAATGATGAACGACCTTCGGGAAGAAAAACGAATTTAATTCACAATCCTAAATAAATTATTGGCAACAAAGATTATCCTATGTTTGTCGCAAGAACAACACTTACGACTCATTGTTAGCTTCCTATTTTGTCAGTAAATCTAAATTATCATTTGTTGCCTTAGCGCAATTCTGAAGTACAACGTTTGTTTGATGGCGATCATGGATAACTCTGCCCAATCCAATGATTGACGTTTACAGTGTAGTGATGGTTGGCCTACTCATGAATGAGGCATTGTTCATAATTTAACTACTGCTTCTTATTGGCTTCAATTCGCTTTTCTAGAATATTTTGTATCTTTTCATCATTTATGATGGTCTTAATTATCTTTGAACGTTCTTGTTGGTCCATGCTATGTGAAGCTTCAATGGAATCAATGGCCTTAAGCTTCCAGTAGTTTTTTACTCCACTATCTATTTCAAGCTGTGCTTGATATAATATCACCCCTAACGTGCTTAGTAAAAAACAACCCCTCCTTCGCTTGATAAGTCCTGTTCTCAACATGCGCCCGGTCCTTGAATAATACTGCTTTCTAGATAGTCCTTTTTCACATTTCAGCTTGTCGCTCTCTCCTATGCCTTCAGCTATCGAACAAAATATATCTA
Organism: Thermoproteota archaeon; assembly: GCA_030913755.1. Lineage (GTDB taxonomy): Archaea > Thermoproteota > Nitrososphaeria > Nitrososphaerales > Nitrososphaeraceae > TA-21. The sequence goes on from JALZOS010000221.1 coordinate 6,355, forward strand.
GTGACTTTCTGTCTGCAATGGCCGCCAGTATGTTCTCTAATCGTGGAAGTTCTTCCATCGCTTGCCATTCAAGGTATCTTAGAATATCTATATATGGCTAATTTAGCGTATATTAGAGTAATACTAGAAGAAATATCCTAAATCAGTAAAATTTGAACTATACGAAGAACTATTTTATCCTGAGGCGGAATATGTATGTCTATTTTGTCTCACAGGGCAACGGCCATGAAGAACAAGAACAAGTGTAAGATAAATGATTTCACTAACGAAAATGAATTGCTACGTGTTCAACAGGCTGCCACACACTGCATAGTGATTACTGCATTTTTCTTTATAGTCTGGAGGGTCCTTCCTTGTTTCTAATATCTCTACAGAGGATAATAAGTATCGCTTCCTCTTTCACTCCCCAATAGTATCTGGAGCTTGTTGTCAAAAGAAGTTATTTCAGGAAATCTACAACCTGGGGTGGTTCTGTAGTTAGGATCACCCAACACAATTACTATGATCAGGATTCTTTTCTACAATGTTTCCAAAATGTTTCCTACTTCAATTCCATGGCAAGTCTTCTACAACAATGATAGTGATAGTTGAGAGATCGGATAGCTCCAAAATCCGTGACTTTAGAGAAGTCAGTTTCGCTGTGATGGACAAATTTATGGAATAGACATGACCCATAGCACGGCTGATCTATATTGAGCAAGAGAACATAATTATCATTGAGGAATTTATTGATAAATGTGACAAGAGATTTGTAGTTCCGATCAAAATTAGTTACTCCCATTGTATCCCAATCCGTGATCACAAAGTATCATCATTTATAGGTTGCAACCGGCTCCTTACCTTCTCAATTCTCGCATAGTTATGATTTCGAACCCCGCATGGTTGGACTTTCATATTTTTAATCAAATCCTTCTACTACTATGACATTCAGTTTAATGGACTTCTTTTTTTCACTGTTTCTCTAAAATGGTGGCGTTTAATTTTGCCTTGTACTTCTTGTTTCTGGGTCTTGTCCTCAGTCGGTAGCCACAAC
>JALZOS010000191.1 GCA_030913755.1 Thermoproteota archaeon
GGATAGCACTGTGGCAAGTATACCAAAGCCAAATGCAGCTGCTCTTAACGAGTCGCCGTGGTCTACAGCTGTTTGAAGAACTCCGTTGAATAGTATCCATTCAGACATGAAACCACTAGTAGGGGGAATGCCCATTATTGTCAAAGCGCCAATCATGGTAATCACTGCAGTGTAGGGCATCTTTCCTGCAAGCCCGCCAAGTTGCGACATGCTTCGGGTGCCAGTTTGGAGTATAATTGCTCCCGCCATCATGAAGAGTATGGCCTTTCCCAAACCATGACTTACGTACATGAAAGCTCCTCCTGAGATTCCGAGTATGCTCTCCGAGCCAAGGCCAAAGAGAATATAGCCCATCTGACTTACACTTGAATAGGCCAAGACTTTTTTGATATCGTCTTGCATCATTGCCATGGCGCCTCCGTAGATCATTGTCGCCAGTCCCCAGAGGTTTATGTAAATACTATATTGTGAATAGTCTCCTACTAGTAATTCTAGCCAAAGCCGCAGTAAACCGTAAGCTCCGATTCCGATCATTGCTGGCGACAGGAGCGCGGATATTGGAGTGGGAGCTTCCGCATGGGCATAAGGCAGCCATATATGAAGAATAAACGCAGCGAGTTTTACGCCCAAGCCTATGACTAGAGAGAATATAATAATTGTCAACCATTTGGCAGGAATTTGGCCTGCATGAGACCTCACTGTATCATAATCAAAGCCACCAGCAAAGAACCCCATAGCTAAGAGACCTAGAAGAAGGACCACTGCTCCTACATGCGTCCAAAAGAAGAACATTAGGGCTATTCTTTTTCTTGCACCATAGCCATAGAAGGCTAGCAGAAAAAAAGATGGAACGAGCATTAGTTCGAAGAACACATAAAACTCTATGAGGTTGGTTGCGAGTACTGTTCCAATCATGCCCATCGAGAAAGTGAGAAACAATCCAAAGTAAAGTCCAAAATGATGTTTTAGATATCCTTGTTCTTCTTCTTCGTACGAGGAAGTTACCAACGTCCCACCACTGGTCCTGTGGGTACTTTGTCCTGTTCTTGATTCAGGACTTCCCGTGTTCTTTGTATCGTGATTAGGAACAGAACCATGACCCTTGCCTTTCTCCTCTCGAAATCCTTCCATAATCTTGTGCAACATGTACGGCTTTGAATACAAAGTCAAAACGGTACAGAGAATGTAGATTATGGCAGCAAAGGGGAGACTAAGACCGTCAAGTCGCAGACCAAAGTTACCTGCAAAGGGACTCCAGGTATAAGATTCTACATACGCAGACCTTCCGCCGTGAAGTGAAAGTGCAGGGAGAAGGAGCATTGTCGTAGATAGTGCCATTACTGCAAACGATAACCACGTAGCAGCGTTCACTCCAATCTTCCTGCTAACGAAATATGCTACTGGAGCGAGCAATAAAGGGAGAAATGTTGCAGCCAAAAGATAATATGACTCACTCATTAGTTTTACCTGCTCCTCTTGCCCTCTATCTCGCCCTTGGTCATCGTATTCGTCTTATCCTTTTAGACTCCTGAATTCTTCCACATCTATTTCCTTGTACAACCTATAAGCGATAATTACGATGCCCAATCCAACTGCTACTTCAGCTGCTGCAATTGCAATTGAAAAGAGGGCGAATACTTGTCCCTGGACATTATGTAGATCCCTTGAAAATGCAATCAGGTTAAGGTTGGCAGCATTTGCAATGATTTCAATAGAAAATAACATTCGTATTGCGTTGCGCTTGACGACAAGACCATATATACCAATCGCGAAAAGGACCACTGAAACCAATACGAAATCAATTAGCTCGGTCATTTTCCTTGACTATATCCTCCCTTCTTGCAAGTGCTAATGCACCGATAACTGCACCGGCCAAAGTAAGTCCAAGTACGATAAGAGCAGGCGAGTAATACGTAAGCATGGATTTCCCTATTTCTGTGATGTCCACAGGTGTGGCCTTTGGGTTACCAAATGTAGGATCCCGCATTCCAGATACAAGAAATATTCCGCCTAGCCCCCCCATAATTATAAGCATAAGAATTATGCCGCCGGCTTTTCTACCCTTATCCTCTCTGGCCACAAAGAGCTCTTGTGTCCTCACCAACATAACTGCGAATATGACCAGCACAGCTACGGCTCCAACGTAGACGGTTATCTGGAACATGGCAACAAATGGCGAATCCAGAAGAAGAAAGAATCCAGCTATTCCAAGCATCGAAATTGCGAGTGCTATCGCCCCGTAAATGAGCTCCCTAGTCTCCAGTGAGAGTATCGCGGATCCTATGGTAAGAACTGCTACGCCAATAAATACGGCGTCAGCCATGATCAGCGCCTCTCTTGTCAATCCTTAATTCCACAGTTCCATCGTACTTTGGTTTGACTGCCAACTGTGCTGGTGTGTATATCAAGTGTTCCTTTGTGAAAGAAGAAAGCTCATAATCATTTGTCATGTAGAGCGCATAGAATGGACACGCATCGACACATAATGCACAAAAAACACATTTACCATAATCAATCTGTGGCATTATCGCCTTTTTGTTATGCTTCCACTGTTCTTCTACTTTGACCATCCCTATTGCTTCTGCAATTCCTTCGCAGGCTATTGCGCATAGCTGACATCCTGTACATTTGTCATGGAATAGTATGTGTCTTCCCCTTGAACCTGCAATACCCACACCTTTCTTTGGATCAAATTGATACCCATCTCCTACAAATTTGAGCTTCTCTTCTGGATAGCGCAGGGTAAATCTCTTCATGAGTAGGTGCTTCGAACCTGATTCTATTGCTTTTATAAAGCCTCCAGCAGATGTCATTGCTAGCCTGTCACCAAGCCTCCGGGCCCCAATATGCCTCCGTAAATCAATCCTAACGCAACAAAGATATTGATAAAAGACAAAACTATCAATTTATACCATCCGGTATGAAGAAGAATATCGATTCTAATTCTAGGACTGATACCTCTTGGAAGAAGCAACAACATAATCATACCGAGAGTCTTCATGGTGAACCAGAAAGCAGCATTCACAGTTACAGCATTATATATCTTCTCACCAGTGTAACCTGGTAGGATATCTGTTGGAAATATTTGCGGTCCGCTCCAACCGCCAAGAAAGAGAACTACAAACAAAGCAGCCAAGGCATAAAGTTTGACGTAGGTACCAAGTTGGAGTAACCCAAATATCATACCTGATGTTTCTGTCAACCATCCTGCTACAATTTCACTTTCAGCTTCTGGCAGATCAAATGGAATTCTTTCGAGTTCTGCTAACGAGGAAATGTAGAAGACAAATGCGCTTATAGGAAGGAAGAAGATGAACCAATATGGATGTTGAGAGGTAGCGATATTAGAAAGATTGAGTGACCCTGATAGAATAACGACAGGCAGGGCAGAAAGGATGAACGGTATTTCAAATGCAATCATTTGGTGAAGTGCCCTCAGTCCACCTATGAATGGGTACTTACTGTTACTAGCCCAGGAGAATAATAGTGCAAACAATGGAAAGAACCCTATGAATGCAAAAACAGCGATAAGGCCTACGTTTACATTAGCTACAACCCATCCCGGAGCAACAGGAATCAATGCCGCTACTGCTGCGGCTGTTGCAACAAATGCAACAGGAGTGGCCCAAAAAATTGGTTTATCGGCACCTGATGGAATAATGATCTCTTTGGAAATTAACTTCAGACCATCGGCAATTAATTGTAGTATACCTTCTATTTTTCCTGCATAAAGAGGTCCTATTCTAAGTTGCATTTTTGCCAAGAATTTCCTTTCGATATATATGGTAGCAGCGGCCAGTAACGCTGCGTAGGAGAATCCAGGAAATACAGCTACCCTGAAAAGATCGGTATGAATTAGAAATTTAATAATTGGAATCGTTCTTGAAGGGTCAACCATCATAGAAAAGAAGAGATATGGTGTTAAAACCTCCCCATTGATAGGGGGCAGCGGGACAAAAAATAGAATAATGAAAATTAAAGGCAGACCAATGAGTGTAACTATTGTCAATACCCACAATAAAAGCCAAATTATACTTCCTACAAAATTTCCAAATCTGAAGTCTTGAGGTGCAGACGCCATTTACCTATCAGCCTCCACAGGCCAATAATTGAGAGACCAGTAGATTGATGGCATATCAGCCAATTTCGATCCCACGAGTAAGAAAGGCAACGCAAGCAGATTTCTAAATGAGGCTACGGAAATCTTCACCCTATAAGGTCTGGGGGTACCATCGCTGATGATATAATAGCCTAACGCACCTCTGCCAGACTCTACCCTCTTATAAGATTCACCTGGGGGACCTTTTGGATTTGGTTGTAACTTTGCTCTTACTTCCCCTGATTGCGGTACCTTATCTAGTAACTGTCTTATAATATGACAAGATTCTCTCATATCTAGAAAGGGTACCATGGACCGTGCAAATGAGTCACCACTTTGCATATACTGCACCTTGAAATCTACTTCATTATAGATATCGTATGGTTCAGCCTTCCTTATGTCAAGTGGAACCCCGGATGCCCGAAGCACCGATCCCGCCACACCGAGACTGATTGCGTCATCCTTAGTAAGAATTCCCACGTCTTCAGTCCTTTGTCTCATTAGAGGGTTATTATAGAAAATATCCTCATATTCTTTTAGTCTCTTTTCAAAATATGCAACTTGTCTCAAACACCTGTCCTTAAATCCTTCTGGCATATCGTTTCTGACACCACCTGGGATATTGAAGGCATGAGTTACTCTTGCCCCAGTCAAAGCTTCTAAAAGATCGATAAACAATTCTCTGTCGCCCATGGGCCACATAAACATAGTTGAATGGCCAAGAAATATACCATAAATTGCGAGCCAGTATAAAGTATATACTTGCCTATTCAGTTCAGATGCAATGGCTCTTATGAACTGGCCCCGCCGAGGGACTTCAATACCACAAAGCTCTTCCACTGCCAAACTGTATGAATAAGTGATGTTAGTAGAATCATGAATCACAGGTCTTTCTAAATGAGGTATGTTTTGGATAAAATTTCGATATTCTGACATCTTTTCTTCCCCGCGATGCACATAACCTGGGTCTGGATCGCAGAAGACGATATAATCTCCATCCAGTTTTATTGTAAATCTGAAATGCCCCGAACCCGGATGCTGTGGCCCTACGCTCAGAGTCATAAGCCTGTCTTCGTCAGACTCCTTTACAATTTCAAGACCCATCCTCATAGTTTCGTCAACTTTTTGCTGGAAATCTGGCATTTTGTTGCTACCTTGCCTACAAGTAACTCCTATCTACCCTTGATCCTGAAGTCCTTTCTAAGTGGCGGTATGTCTGCCCAGTCTTCGGGTAGAAGAAATCGTTCCATCCTGGGATGACCTTCAAAGTAAACACCTAACATTTCAAAGGTCTCTCTTTCATGGTATTCAACGCTCCTGAATATATTAATTAAGCTTGGCAGTCGAGCTTCGTCTCTATTTGTCCTTGTTGATAGAGCCAAAATTTTAGGGATAAGATCTTCAACAGTATAAGAACCCAAGTGGTAAACAACTTCAATTTGATTATCTTTTGGATAATCTGTACCCGAAACTGATTCAGCATGATCAAACCCCAAGATGCCTTTAATAAATGAAGCAACCTGTAAAATATCTTCAGGTTGAACTCTAATCTTTAATCGGGATGGTCTAGCGTACACTACTTCAACCTTGTTACCACACCTGGCAACAATCTTGTTGACCAGCTCTTCTTCAAATTTTGGAGCTATTGCGTTAGTATTGGAAGGTATCACCGAGGATGATGTGTTTGTTGCAATTTTTGTAGCTTCTGGTTTAGCAGGGGTGTTATCCTTTGGAGTAGACTTCAAATTTTTGTTCCCAGAATCCCGGGATTCAGAAGGCTTATCAGGTCTTGATTCGTTAGAACTCATTCTATCTTATCTTCGACCTTTTGATCTTTTCTTGTAGTAACATACAGCCTTGAATTAATGTTTCAGGTCTTGGAGGACAACCAGGTACATAGACATCAACTGGTACAATTCCATCTATACCGGGAAGCACATTATAAGAGTCTATATAAAGGCCACCCGTTATTGCACAAGCCCCCATGGCTATAACATATTTGGGTTCTGGCATCTGATCATACACCATTCTAAGGCGAGGCGCCATCTTTCGAGTTACGGTGCCCTGTACGACAATTAGATCACATTGCCTAAGTGATCCAAATGCTTCAATTATCCCAAATCTTTCTACATCATATCTTGGTCCTGATGCGGCCCCAAATTCTACACTACAGCATGCAGTCTCAAGATGTACAGGCCAGAGAGACCATATGCGTCCCCAGTTGATGGCATAACCAAGTGGCAAATCAAGCGCTTTTATGAGAACATCCCCCAGTTTTCCAACCATAAGGTTAAAGTTAGTTGGGTTGACTAGGTCTTTAATCAAAGCCTGTTCTATACTCCTCTATGTAGGATCGATATTTAACACTTGCCGGTTTGAAGTAGGTCACCATATTCCTTTTTTCCCCGCCAAATAAAGTGCGTAGGCCATTGCAGCAAACATTATTGCAAGAAAGGCGATAATAGGAAGTGTCGCTGCTCTTGGGATAAAAAACAAGGAGGTTCCCCATGCATAAAGGAAAATCGACATAACATCAAAAACTACGAACATAAGGATGTAAGCATAATATTGCATCATGAAGTGAGATCTCCCTGCTCCAGATGGCATTTGACCGCACTCCATGGGCAGGAATTTCACAGGATTATAACTTCGTCTAGGCGCTATTAATCGTGAGAGTAATAGGGCCGGAACTGATGCTACCAGCCCGAAACCGAGCATATACATAACAGGTGTAAATTCAGCAACGGTTTCTCCAGCCAAGACTTAACTTGGTGCTTTTTTATTCATATAAATATTTTGCTTCATTTGCCTAAAACCATATTGAATAGCCTTCTTGCTACTAATTGAGGATGATGAAGCGAAAGTCTTAACATCTTGCTCGCAGTGAACTCCGCCCTTATAAAATCAAGAAACTCATCTTGAGACATAGAGCTAAGGATTTCTATTTCCTTATCCCATTGTTCGTCCGACAAAGTTATCCATCTTGACTGAACTTTAAGTGCAGATTTGATCCTTGATTCCAGTTGGTTTCGCCATTCCGTGTCATATTGTTTGAGCGATTCTCTTGTTGATCCTCTAGATAAGGAATTGGCACCTACATCTCCTGCAAGTCTTCCGAATTGAATGGCAAATCTTATCCCTTCTAAGACTAGTGGATTGGATTGTCCTGCGCAATCACCTACAAGTATTAAACCATCATAAACAGATTGCCTATTGCAACCTTCATTTGGTATTAATCCATAGTGAAGTTCCAAAGGCTGAATTTTTCCCAGTTCGTCTAACGGTTTTATTCTCTTCTCAATGAGTTCATTCAGGTTCTTCAAGGGATCCGACCTCGATTCTGGTCTCCCAATCCCGACCCCTATCCTCGCTCTCTCTCTTGAAATAGGAAAAACCCAAGCGTACCCTGCACTTGAATACTTAGTCCCAACCATCAAGATCCAAGTTTCGTGATCAACACCTTCGCAGAAACATTCGTATTCCGCACCAATACCATATCTTTTCCATTCGTTTACAAGGCCCGCTTTCCTTGCGACTGTGCTGCTGAAACCGCTGGCATCTATTACGAGTTTTGAATTAAATTGTATTTCTCCTTTAGGAGTTATTGCCTTGACTCCGGAAATTTTTGTCAAATCTTTCGTAACATCACGTACCTGACTCCTAACCATTATGTCAGAACCTGCTTCAGCCGCTAGTGAGGCAAGGTATTGGTAGGTAGCCCGAACATCCAAGACGCATGATTTGGCGACTTGACCGCTAATCGTTACCTCATTGGATTGAGAAATAATTCTGTAATTCTTAATGGGATTGTAATATTTTTCAGGAATTTTCAATCTTTCCATATCATCGATCCACGTTACTCCGCTGGTTCTCACAAACTGTCCTATGGCATCGTCTTTTTCTAGCACTACAGTTCTGGCATGCATTTTTGAAGCTGAGTATGCAGCAGAAAGTCCCGCAGGGCCGCCTCCAACGACAACTATATCATAGTCCATTAAACAACACTCCTCACTGCAGTTCGCCTCGAAATACATGTAAGAAATACCGAATCTATCAATCTTTTGTATTGCTAAAAAAGATTTGACGATTAAAAAGAAATGGAATGATTCCGGAGGGATTCCTTGAGAATTCATCTCCTTAGACACTCGATGAACAACTATGCCGCATTGTAGATTTAGTTTGCATGTTGCGACATCATTGCAATAGCAATCTAATGTGAAAGTTTTTGTATGTCATTCCCCGTAGAACCTTGTGAGTAACGAATCAGAAACGCATTTGGAATTGAATGATGGAGACCTAGCACCTGAGTTTTCATTCCGTGACAGGAATGGAGTATTACATAAGCTATCCGACATTACCAAGAGAAAAAAGGTTGTGGTTTATTTCTATCCTCGTGATTTTACTCCAGGCTGTACAACCGAGGCTCTTGATTTCACAAAAGATTACGATAAATTTGAACGTCATGGCATTGAGGTAATTGGCGTAAGTCCAGATGACGAGGAGTCGCACAAAAAATTTACGGAGAAAATGAAAATTCCATACCCGTTAGCAGTGGACAGTAATAACCTTATATCTAAGAGTTACGGTGCGTTTGGGCCCAAGAAGTTCATGGGTAAGGACTACGTGGGGATTAACAGATCTACTTTCCTTATTGGCAAAGACGGTCGGATTCTAAAGATATTTAGGAAAGTAAAACCTGCTGGACACAGTTCAGATGTTCTTCAAGCGTTTGGAGTGATGAAATAATTTTAATTTTAATTTTACCGCTTTACGTTTCTATGTTGTCCATAATGCTAGTGTTAATAAACCTGGTATAGTGAGGATATTTGGTCATATTCCTCAATATAGGTTCAAGATCTGCTTTTCTAAATGTGATCCGTTTATGCCCAGATACGAAAGTGCGTCTACCAGAGTCTCATTAGATATGTCATCTATAGGAGCCTGCTGCCGGAAACTGATTAAGGTTTCAGAGGCATTCACTAGAACTGAGTCCGCGTACTTATTCCATTCTTGTAAAGTATAATCTGATGTGAGTGTACGAATTATTTTCACCAATTTTATTAAAGCTGCTAAAATGATCACCCTTATGATCTGCAATTTCAATTTCATCTTGTATGAATCTGGCAATGATGGAACTAATTGACAGATCTTATTTTGATAATGGTCGAGATTCTTGGCAATACTGAAGGTCTTCCCCAAGCTTTCATATGTTTTCTTATCCTTAATACTCAACGCAGCAGGAAAAAATAATCCATCAGATCTGGTAATTATAAACTCATTTGTAGTTATCCCATCGGACGAAATAATTGCAAAGCAATTTGAATTTTCTAGATATTCTTTTACTATTGCGTATACCAAATCTGACAAAATAGTCAGACTACGGAACTTGAACACCAATATAAGTCTAGTTCATATATGCCTGGTTGTGACCAAGATCCATGACAATCAAATGTAACCTATTGACGAAACACGGCAAGATACAAATCGAGCTTTTTCCTCAAGTTGCTCCTAAGACTGTTGCTAATTTCAAGAAACTTGCTGATTCTGGTTTTTATGATAATTTGTTATTCCATCGTATAGTGCCTGGTTTCGTAATTCAAGGGGGAGACCCGCATAGTAGAAATCATGAGAATCAGAGCATCTGGGGTACTGGAGGGCCGGGATGGAAAATTGTTGCAGAATTCAGCGGCCTAAAACATTCAAGAGGCATGGTGTCAATGGCTAGATCCCATGATCCTAATAGCGCTGGTTCACAATTCTTCATTGTTTTAAAGGATTCTTACTTCTTAGATGGTCAATATTCTATCTTTGGACAGGTCGTTGAAGGCATGGATATAGTAGACAAAATTGGTTCAACAAATACCAATTCAAATGATGCACCAGTAAGTATTGAAGATGCAGAGATTAGGAAGGTAGAAGTTATGGAATGATCCGCCTATCTAAGAGTTATATTCTATGTTTTTTCCCAAACGACATTAAACCTTAATTGCCTCTTATTTGGTCCTGCGTATTGACGGAATTGGAAGCCACCAGCTCTGAAACATGTTCTAAGATTTTAACGTGATGTTCCTCATCAACTATAATACTCTTCAAGAGCGATTTGGTTTCAATATCATCGGCCATTTCGAAGCATCTTAACAACATCTCTTTCGAATTTTTTTCCTCTTCAATGGATTTCGAGAGTCCCTCTTTAGTAAGAAGGGAGCTACTCGTGGCCCCTTCAATATCCGCCATCATATTCGCTAAATACTCGATATGCCTCAGCCCATCATTTAGAAGGGTGTAGAAGTAATTTCTTATTAACGAATTATTAACCCTGCTTAGAATAGACATATAATGATTCATTTCTTCTAATTCGGCTTCATGTTGGGATTTTAGCAAAGAGTAAAGCTTCTGCTGCCTCTCTAACATCGAAAAATCCGGTTTCAATGTAATGTAGATCTCGTCTATAGATAATAAAATTTTCATCTTGTAGATGGCTAGTGAGAGGGACTCGATCAATCTTTTAAATAAAATAATCTTCCGGGTATGCCTGGCCTTTTGTTCAGGTATTAGGGTTTATAGTTACGATTGTCATAACAAATCCTGAGAAGAATTAATGTGTGGAATGCGTTGGACGGCATAATAGTTCCCGCTCCCTAATAATTAAGAAGTTTGAGCGTTCATTTCATTTCATAGATCCCGTGCACATTGGAGATAATTATGAAAAGATTGGATAAATGATATGGTGCGGGAGGTGGGATTTGAACCCACGAACCCCTAAGGGATAAGAGCCTCAGTCTTACGCCGTTGACCGGGCTGGGCGACTCCCGCACAAATGTAGCGGTTTATTAAGCACTAATTTG
>JALZOS010000194.1 GCA_030913755.1 Thermoproteota archaeon
AATGTTCTTGGATGAAGGGCTTGAACCCAGCGTGGATGTTTACTCAAAGTCGGTTTACCGAAATAGAAATGCTTTTTGGAAATCTATCACAGCGGTACTTGAAAAAATTAAGAGTGAAGAGTTGAAAAATCTAATTAGAGGTATTGAAGAGTTTGCCAAGACCCCCAATTCGCTATTCGTTTTTCCACTAGTTTTCAGGGTTTGGGCACGAATTCGGTAAATATTTGGGAGTTCCATTGTTCTTGGCTGATGTCCTTTCCGCCTACAAACTGAAAAAAATGAAAGCAAAAAGTTATGGTGATTATCACTGCGGTGTAATCTTCACGTTGTCAAATGCAACTGATGCGTCTTCGTTGTACAGGCCTATTACTCCTCCTGACATTTGTGCACTGTTGTAGCTAGGATCATCCATATCGACCACCTTTACGTCGCCACCACCAGTATTAACCCAAATAGTGGTATGTTTGCCAATACTGGAAATTTTGATATGTGCCCATTGATTCAAAACCAACTTGGGACTAGTTCCTGTATTCAGGAAGACCTGCTGTTCACAATTGCAGTTATTGTCCTTCTTACCAAATTCAATTCCGTTAGTCTTCAATACAAAGTAATAATGGTGGAAATCATCAGCAAATCTCCACATTATCCAACCTGTTTCCCATGTGTTTGGAGGACTGTTTTGTCTTAGCTGCTTATCAGTCCTCATGTTGAATTCTATAATGCTGTTTGAGAACTTTTGTGTTGACAAGACCAAACTTGAATGCGTCTCACCACTTTGTGTGGAAGTCTTTGGAAACTCGTACAGAATATTGTTACCACCAGATTCCTCTTTAACGCCTACCTGGCCAAAGCCAGTGTATGCAGTTGTCCATTTACCATTTGGCGATTTCTGGTTATCACCCATCGTATATGTTCCGGCTTCGAAATCATCATAGGAATTTAAAAGTCCGGCAGCAGTAGTAAATGACCAGCTCTTGGCTGAAGCCATAGCGTTACCCGCGATATCTTTCACCCCAGTGGTTACAGTAACAGTGTACGATGTGGAAGATGCGAATGACGAGGAGTGCGTAAAGGTAACAGTCTTATGGTCTGTACTTAATGCTAATGTTCCTGGAAAACTAGTACCAGCACCATTTTTCACTGTGAATATTGTTGTGCTGGACCAGCTTTGTACTGGTTCGCTAAATGTAGCTGTAATAGAAGAAGTAACTAGGACGCCTGTAGCACCGCTAGCTGGGCTGGTACCAATGACGGTAGGTGGAGTGGTATCTGAGGCTGTAGTAAACCACCATGTCTTGGGAATAGTCATTGCATTGCCGGCTTGATCCCGGACTCCTCTTGTAAGAGTAGCTACATATGTTGTGGATGGTTTTAGATTAGAGGAGAGGGCAAATATAGCAGTCTTATAGCCGTCTGAACTGCTAAGCGACCGTGTTCCTGTAACATAGCTGGTGCTGCCACTAATCTTAAGTGTGAATGTTGATGAGGTTATAGACGAACTGAGTATTGGTTCGCTAAATGTAGCCATGATTTTAGATGTAATGGGAACACCTCTGGCGCCATTAGTCGGAGTGGTACTGACAACTGTTGGCGGCTTCGTATCTGATGTACTTGCGCTCCCAAATTGTTTAGTCGAAAGAGGACCGACGCTCTGTCCTTTATCTAGTTCTTTGCTAGAGTTGGCGAGTACGATAACCTTCATGTTATCGCTATCTGTAAAACCATTTTGATCTGAAGCATGGAGCTCAAACTCGATTCTTTCATTTTTTTCGACTTGTGGGGCTATGAAGAGTGGATCTAGAACATCATTTGAACTGAGTTGAAGTCGTGGGCCTTTCTTTTGGGTCCATGACAGCTTAATTTGGTTGGAATCGGGTTTTGACAAAAGTTTCCCATTCAATTTAACGATAGTACCGCCTGCAACTTCCATGTCATCTCCTGCATTGACTTTGATCGTATTATCAGCAAAACTGGGAGATCTTCTGGAATGTTCGCTCAAACTAGCTTGCTTAGAGTCAGCGCGGCCCTGGGATTTCAATTTCCCGTCTGTAGAACTCAAGACTGATGATTTAGTCCTCTCCTTGTCGGCTTGATCTTTTTTGTTTACGTGCTCAGATTCGCCTCTGATTAATTGCGCCTGTTTCTTGTCTGAATCCACTTTGTTCGAAGCAATTACGTGAATTTGATCAGTATCAGTATTCCCATTCCCATCAAATATTGAAACTTCGAATAAGATAACCACTTTACTTTTAAGTGGTGGGACAAGAAATGATGCAACTGGGGATTTATCATCCAATAGGTTAACTTTGGTGTCATCAGGTGAGATCTTCTCCCAACTAAACTTCAGGGGATCTCCATCAGGATCAAAACTCTTACTTGCATCGAGAGGAACTAACTGTCCTTCAATCGCTCGGACATTATGCGATATCACTATGACTGGACCATTGTTGTTTTTGGTAACATCGCTGTTTAAATCACCCAAACCAGATGCATGGGATAGTGGAATTAGAATGATAATGGGAATAAGACCCACTATTATCATAGATAAGATAGTAGCATTAATTTCATCCATAAAAAGATAAAAACAGACTTTCTATTTAAGGAATTGAGAAGGATTCTCACGGAAATTAATCCGAATAATCTTCTAAATATGCGAGGGATTTAAATCAAATGTAATCATCCGAGAATTCGATTCTTGTCCAATTGTGTGTGGTACCAGGATAGCAGATTTTGCAAACGTAGTGCAACGCACTAGGGAGAGCTGACCGAGCTTGTTAATTGAGATAAAAGATAGTCAACGAGCTTAATAACTACCTAGATATTGGAAAATTGTACAAAATTATTATTTTTGCGGAACGACCCGCATAAAATGTTCAAAAGTTCTTATCTCTCTCATGGACACTTATTTATTTCTCAAAATCCCATTGCTACTAGTTAGTATACTGACATCACAGGGCATATTGCTGGAAGATCACCATGTTTAGGTATAATTTGATATTATGTCTAATATCAGTGCTGGCCTCAATACTCGTTCTAGAACACGCAGCTTCTCCAACTGTCAGCGGCATGACTAGCGAATCTTGTTTAATAGAACAGAATTTATCCGTCGTTGCTACTACAAATCATGGGGATAGCGCACCTAGTCGTGAATTGGACCCGAACATGAGGACTCGCGGGACTGCTACAGCTTCAAGTCCGTCTTCGATAGAAATTGACCTTGGTAAACAAGAAAATGTTTGCTTTATCGACATTGACTGGCATAATGGACAAAAATCCATTCCATTTAAGCTTTCGGCTTCTTCCCTTTCGGACACTCGTTTCGAAGAAATTTTTTCAGGCAAAAGCTTCAACAACACACTGGGATTTAACAGGATTCACTTTCAAGATCTCGAAGCTAGATTTTTGAAAATAACATTCCCTGGAGGGGCCAAGAGTTTGGGTGGCGTAACAGAAATTTATGTGTATACATCCTATTTACGCTTATACGATAACTTTGAGAACGAATCCAAGACTAATGACAAATGGGAAATGGTCTATACTGGTCACGGTTTCGCAGGTACAAAAATCGAAAAAGGCAATGACAGTGTTTACCAGATCTATCCAAAGACATCCAAATTAAAGAAAGATACACATGCTAGCCTTGTTGTATCAACGCAGAATTTTTCTAACTTTAAATTGGTAGCAGACGTGAGAACAGATGGTCAATTAAGAAAGAATACCCCACCAAATTCGTGGGAGGTAGGTTGGATATTCTTTCGTTATTCGGATACATTTCACTACTACTGGTTCACGCTAAAGCCTAATGGAATTGAATTGGGAAAGAAGGATTGCAACAATTGTGTTGATCCGGTTGATGGACAAATTATTCTTTTTACCGGACCAGGACCCAGGCTGAAGATAGGAGAATGGTCAAAATGGACTGTGGAAGCGGTGAATAATCACATCATGATATCTGTAGATGGTCACAGAGTAATAGATTTTACAGACGACAATATGAGCAAAGACCTCAGCAAAGGTCAAGTCGCCATGTACAGCGAGGACGCAAAAGTAAGTTTTGATAACTTTTACCTATTACAGTACTAAGGTGAGGTTAGTCATCTGTTTTAAGTCTCGGCACACGAATTGCCGTCTAATTTGCCAAGTTGGAACTCACACCCTTGATTATGGTAGCATCGTCAATCCCGTTGTTTATAAGCGATGTCCTGTGCTATCTAATCTCAAAACTCTTAACGGACTTGCAAGCGTCAGCATGATCTAAAGAAGATCCTTAAGAAATACCACTAAACAACTCTTTTTGGGATGTTGACCTGGACGAAGTGAGCTAAAATGCCTTGTCTCTGCTAGTTTGAACATCGAATGACAAAGTAGTGCTCTTGACATCAAACTTTAGGTTTCTTATTTGAGCGCTGTCAACTCTGAAATGAATCATCTGCTGTTACTGACGAAGCCCCATCGAGATAAAAATCATGTTCTTGTTTAGCCCAAAATGCAAATTACTTGGATAAAATCATTTCGTTTCAGCTTAATTAGTCGCGAATAACGGTTTTGCCA
>JALZOS010000245.1 GCA_030913755.1 Thermoproteota archaeon
GCATTATATGCCCATGCTTCCAGGGTTTACAAATTTGAAATAAAAAATGAATAGCAGCTCATCTTGCAGCACCTTTAAAGTATTCCACGAACATTCCAGTGGCAAAATGTGTCTAATTGAAGAAACAGTCATAATTAATAATTTCAATGGTAATCACCAACTCTTGAATTTCTACTGGTAATTTCAACTCCGTAATACTTTATATTATGTTATTCTAAAAGACGATTTATGCCTTTTTTAGAAATTCATGATTTATCTGCTAACATTGACGGTAAGGAGATTCTAAATAACCTCGATTTAAACGTGGACAGGGGAGAGGTCCATGCCATTATGGGACCTAACGGTTCTGGTAAAAGCACGTTGGCAAACGTGATAATGGGGCATCCAAAATACACCGTAACATCAGGAAGTGTATTGGTTTCCGGACAGGATATTCTCGATTTAAGTACTGATGAAAGGGCAAAGAAGGGCATCTTCTTGGGCTTCCAATATCCTACAGAAATTTCCGGCGTAGGATACAGTCATTTCTTAAGAAACGCTTACAACATATTAAATAAAAGCCTTGGTTCACAACAGAAAGATAGAGAGGTATTCTTAACAGTTAGGGAATTTCACGAATACTTGAAGAAAAATTTGGATGATGTAGGATTGGATCCTGCGTTTCTTGGAAGGTATTTAAACGAAGGCTTTTCTGGCGGAGAGAAGAAGCGATCAGAAGTCATGCAAATGTTGGTTTTGAAACCCATGATTGCCATTTTGGATGAACCTGATTCAGGTTTAGATATAGATGCAGTAAAGTCTGTGGCGGAAGCCATCAATCAGTTGATGAATACAGGTGCCGGTATAGTTGTAATAACCCATTATGCCAGAATTTTGCGCTATTTATCCAAGCTAGACAATATACATGTTATGGCCAAAGGCAGAATATTGAAATCTGGGGGTAGAGAGCTTGCAGAAGAGCTCGAAGAAAAGGGTTATGGTTGGTTGGGTCTCGAGGATGCGGATTAGACCTGAAGGCGGATCAATTACAACAGTTATCACTTGTTTTGCAGTTAGCTGGATAAGTCGAAGAAATGTTCCGGCAATAACAGATTTACCCTAGATAGGATTTGTCACTTGCAAACGATGTGTTCTAAAGTATGTCATTTGGTCACTACTTTGGATTTTACCTTCGTGACGTAGGGTCTTGAGAATACAGGTGCCATAATGGTAGTTATGAATCCAATGACCACTGCTATCGAGAAGAGTGTTAAATCTATAAGACCCGCAGCGAAGCCTATTGATGCTATTACCAGTTCCACCATGCCTCTCCCATTCATTAGATAGGCTATAGCTAAGCTCTCGTCTCTCGAAAATCCGGATAACCTTGACCCTATATATCCTCCCCCTACTTTTGAGAGTACCGCAACAGCCATAAGCAAAATGAAAATGGGTATTGATTTTGCGATGAGTTCGATCTGTATATTTATACCAATAATAGCAAAGAAAATGGGAGCAAAAAATCCAAAAGTAATCGCAGAAATAATTCCATATACTCGCTCAAAATTCTGCTTTCTAATTATCTCTTTGTAAACTATTAAACCAGAGAAGAACGTTCCTATGATGAAATGAAGTCCTATAATGGTTTGTGCTATTAACGATACGACTATAGTCGAGATTAATAGAATGCCAAAAGCTGCCTCTTTTGTCTGTAACTTTTCAAACAACGGAGCAACTCTTGTAGGAAGCCAATGACTTGTCTTCCTAAATAGAATATCCACTAGAAATATCCCGCCTATGAATGCGCCTATCTTAAAAAGGGAGTTAAGTATCTGGTCCAGCTGAATTTCAGCACTTCCTCCAGATTGGTTTAACTGGAAGATAACTGACAAGACAATTAAAGAAAGTATATCATTTATTACCGCAGCCGTAATCACCGTAGTTCCAAGTTTACTCTTCAATATACCAAATTCCATGAGCACAATTGCACTAACTGGTACCGCAGTGATAGACAATAGCAATCCCATAAATAGGGATTGAACAAGTGTCAAACCGAGAAGATAAGATACTCCAAATCCACTTATGAGCGGTAGGAAAAAGGCAATAATTGAAAGAATGCCGGCAGATATCCCTGCCTTCCTTATCTCGCGCGGATCCATTTCCAGCCCAGATAGAAACATCAGGAAAAACACAGCAAGGTCGGACAGCACTGTTAGACTCTCATCTGGTTTAACCAATGAAAGAAGAGATGGTCCAATAATGATTCCTGCTAATAACTCACCTACAACAGAGGGAAGTCCCATCCGTTGGAAGACTTCTCCCAGCAACCTGGCAGCAACTAATATTATAACTACATTAACAAACAGCTGCTCGGTTGACATGCCTTGAAATCACTTTATTATGAGATTTATCCGTTTGGAAGGCAATTTGGATCTTAGAATATCTAAAAGTCATCATCATAAATAAAATAATGTTTGACCTTAGTCAAAATTCACACATACTCTACCCATAATTAATAACGGTTGGGAAAACTTGGGCATAGTTTTTTGCATTGTCCCCTAAAATCAAACAACAATTTGAGCAAGGGGCTACTAAAAAAAATAAATTTGGCCTTCGAGTCTATTAGATTCAGTCCTGTTTAGGTTGTCTTCTGTCGAGTTCTGTTCATTTCTCGCGTTCGGCCATTAAAGTTCAAATTAGACACTTGTAAACAATTTTTACAACTCAGGAGAGTTCGGAAGGCTACTAATTTTCACGCCACATAGCCTTGGTTTTTGCGAGAAGCAAAAATCCAACCAGATAGATCGTCTGAACCACAAATCCATAACCGAGGGACCATTCTTTTGGTGTCTCCAGTCCCATTATATATTGCAGTATCAACGATGCATGTGTCGTAGGAATAAAATATGAAAGGTATTGTAGAGGTTCGGGTAGCTTATTTAGACTGTAGAAAACGGGCGGCAGGACTGCCAAGAGTACGTTTACAAAAGATATAATCTGGGTGGCATTTCGCATATGCAGCATATGAGAGGATAAAAAAAAGCCCATCGATGACATAGATGCCCATGTTAAGAAGATGATCGCCAGAAGAATAGGGATGAAGATGATTGAAGTAACAAATGCCGCCACTAAAATTGCCAACACTATTAGCGCCGGTAACCCAAATAGAAGCTGAGAAAGAGCGAGACCCAGCATGTAAGTTAGCGAAGAAACCGGGGAAGATACAAACATATCCTGTATCTTGTACTCTGTCTTGTAGAATGAAATGTCTTGACCCAATGAAAGTCCATAACCTACAAGTGCCATAACAAGGCTTCCGACCAAAGCAAACTGAACATATTGACCGTTACTAATTACGAATAAAACAAACAGCAGTGAGAAAGGACTGATGGCTGAAAAAACTAATGAAAGAGGATTTCTCTGTAGCCAGAGGATCCCCGTCATGTATGCGATTATCAGTATTCGCTTTAACGGCAAAACAAAGGTAGGAAATTTGTCCATATCCAGGAAGATTACTGATCTACACTTAATAATTTATTATATTAAATATGCACAGGCGTTCCATCAGGTCCTTTAATTCTAGTCATTGTCACGTTTATTCTACGTGTCTTACTCGACCACTGAATTTCAAAGCCGAAAGAATTACAGTTATCGCGATTACCATCATGAATATATCTCGAACTAACTTAGGTTTGTGCTGAAAAGTACTAATTAATCAGGAACAATTTTAAATGAAGAAAAGTCTCCTGTGTAATTTTCGGTTTCAATATTGACATTTTCAACTACGGCAGCTTTTGGACCCTTGTATGACCATTCAATAACCTTGTTTATTTCGTCTTGTCTTCCCTCGATCACTGCTTCCACACTACCGTCCGCTCTATTTCGTACCCATCCTTGGACGTTATTGCCTGCCATTTGTTTCATATTGTGTCTAAAATAGACCCCTTGAACTTTTCCTGTGATAGAAAGATGTACATGAACAAGCTGTGAATCGTCAGATCGTTTCTTTACTTCTCGCGGGGATCTGAACTCCATTTCATGAAAAAGTGTACCGTTCCATATGTATGTATTTCCATATGGAAAAATCTGAGGTATACGTTTATAGATCGTAGGTAGAGGAGATCTCATTTTCGTGGCTCTCAAAATGTCGATGTTATTTTGGAAATAATAGACGATTGGAAACTACATTTATTAGTGTATCCTTACGAACTAAGGTGGAGATTATTTGCAAAAATTCGACGAATTAGATATGAAAATATTATCAGAATTGTCCAAGAATGCGAGTATTTCAGTACCTCAACTGAGTAAGAAACTCGGTGTGAATGCCTCGGTTTTATACAGTAGGATAAAACGTCTTACGAAGAGAAATCTAATAAAGAAATTTACTATAATAGTTAACGACGGCCTTTTAGGTATCAACGTTAAAGCAGTGGTAGGCATAAATAGAGATCCCAAACTGAAGGAGGCCATTCACATCGCCTTTTTGAAAATCCCTGAAGTTATAGTCCTCTCTGAGGTTACGGGAAGGTTCGATATGCTCGTCTCTGTGAATGCACGTACCTTAGAAGAACTCCATAAGGTGGTGATAGAACAAATTGGAAAGATAGAAGGGATTCAAAACACAGAAACCTTCGTCCAAATGCAGCGGACAGAGAAAGAACAGATATTTTCAATGAGGTAATGTATTTAAATATTGGATCTTTTGATATCCCAGATATCAGATAAGATCAACCACCTATTATTTGAGTTGCTGACAACCGCTAAGTTCAAATAGAGTTTATTGAAAACAACCGTTGATAATTTGTGTCCGTTATTCAGAGGAAGGTCACGGAAATAATTCAGACTTTAAAACTTGCAAAAAAAACAAGTAAGGATGATTATATGACCCATCTCCGTTTGGTTCTTCTTGGTATGGGAGTAGTCGGTGGGATAGCTTTTGTCATAAAGCTAATAGCAGAATTTTTGACCTTTTCGGGAAATACCAGATGAATTATGGGGATATTTTGTACGAGAGGAAATTTTTCGTTCGAAAAAAATTTTTTTTTTCACGTGATTTCAAATAATATTAATCGATTAAAGTAATTTGAAATGAAAAAGAAAAGACCAAGGAGTCCCAAGATATGCACTATAGGTTCCCATTGCTCCCTCCAGGTACTAAAAGGTGCGAAAGATGAAGGATTTTCAACCATTCTAATATGTGAGAAGAAAAGGTATAATATTTATAAAAGATTCGCATTCATTGATCATGTTTTATTTGTTGATAGATTTGAGAACATATTAGAAAAACCGTACCAAGATCGATTAAATAAGTTGAACTGCATATTTATCCCTCATGGAACATTGATAGCTAATTTGAATTCGGATCAGATTGAAGGCATAAATGTTCCTTTCTTTGGTAATCGCTTCATTTTAAGATGGGAAGCAGATAGAATTCTGAAAGAAAAATTAATGAGAAGTGCTGGACTAAACGTTCCAAATACCGTAAAAACGAAAAATGAGATAGACCGACTTTGCATAGTTAAGTTACGCGGGGCTGCCGGTGGCCGTGGCTATTTCATGGTGTGGGATGAACAGAGTTTTAACGAAGGATGCCAAAGACTTGTAAAGTCACGAGTCATAAACGGTGAGGAGGATCTATACATACAAGAGTACATACATGGAGTCCCTGTATTCCTGCATTATTTTTATTCCCCTCTTTCAAATGAAGTTGAATTCATGGGTGTTGACAGACGATATGAATCAGATATAGATGGAATTGCCAGAATCCCATCTAGACAGCAGCTGAATGTTACCATTGAACCTACTTACAATGTGATCGGAAATATTCCTTTAGTCTTGAGAGAATCTCTTCTTGAAGAAGTATATAAAATGGGTGAAAATTTTGTCAGGGCAACACAAAATTTAATTCCGCCCGGTATTCCAGGTCCTTTCTGTTTAGAAGGAGTTTACACAAAGGAGGCAAACTTCATTACGTTCGAATTTTCGGCTAGAATTGTTGCTGGAACAAATTTGTATATTGCTGGATCGCCGTATTCGGACTTACTTTTTGATCGTGAAATGAGCACGGGCAGGAGAATAGCTTTAGAGATAAAGAGATCTGTTTCCAGTCAGCAACTAGATAAAGTACTGACTTGAGTGTATAATTAAAATATTGATTAGCGTGATTCACCTACGATACATAATGATCATAAAAAAATCAATTAATGAATAGCAGGTAAGAGACAATGTGCCCGACGTGCTCTTGTGTCCCTCATCATAAGAACGAGTAGGGTCACTCCTGCGATATTAATTTATATTACTAATGTTCTGGATTATTGGTTCTATGAGATTGACTAATCCGAAAATTGAATTTTTCGAGAAGTGATTATTCGTTCTTTGTTCGTCGACGCTTATTTTTATAACTTTATCATTAAGAATAGATACTGACATAGGTACATCCCTCCATTCCAATACACCATTGGTTATTATATCGCAATTCCCTGAAAAAGATACCGTTTTATTTAGTCCGTGTAAAAGATAACCCGTGTTATTGCTATCGTTTGAAAATAACATGGAAATTTCTTTTGTCCGCGGTTTGTAAATAATTAGGTGAAAGTGGGGTTCATCTCCATTGATACCAACCATAGTAAAATTAGATTTGAAGTACGTTATATTGTTATTTATCACGTCTAGTCGCCACTTGCCGCCTACCACGTACTCCGAGCTAATATTGGTAATGTGATTGAGGGAGGCAGCTCTGTCTCTCTTTTCCGATAGAGATGCAGAGATGACCGAATTAATGCTTCCTTCCACATTAAAGGAAATGTTCGATGACTGGTTCCTATCAAAAACAAGTTGAAAATGGTTAGTAAAAACCTGTCCTTGTGCACTTGATTCTACTGTATAAAGGTTGGAGGATACTAATATTTGAAAAGCCATAATGGCGCCTGAAATGATCAAAATTTTGTAATTTATATTAGCGAAATTTACCCTTGCAATCATTACCAACTATTCGAATTATGTTCAAACTTAAACCTTACTTGTAAATGTCAATCAGTATAAATTTTATTCGACAGAATAACATACAAGATTTTAATAAATTACCAGCACCACTCTCCACCAAGAAATACAAGGCCGATCTTGGTTATACAACAAAGCCTTATTTAACAACCACCAAAATTACGCAACATGATGTGAAGTATTTCGATAGTATCAACCAGCATGCATCAAAATTAATATAATATTATGTAAAATGAAAGACAGCTTTGGATAGGACATCAAACGTTTCTTGTACTAAGTCTGCAATAACTGTGAATCACAAGAGTCGAAAAATTTGTCTGGATCCAAGAAAAGAGATGGATTGCGACTACATTTTTGTGTCGCATGCTCACACTGATCACCTTCATAAGACAAAGAAAAGAACCAACAGCAATGCAAAGATAATTACTTCAACTGCAACATCGAGAATTGCAAATGGACGTGGATATGATCTTACGAATGTATGCCAAGACCATGGCTTTGAACTTTTGGACTCTGGACATATTTTGGGTTCAACTGGGCTACTAATAGAAGATGACTTGTACTATACTGGAGACGTATCAATTCGAAAGAGGGCGTTTATGAAACCTGCAATAATACCTAAAGCAAAGACACTAATTATTGAATCAACATTTGGACATGAAGATTATGTTTTTCCTAGAAGCGAAAGCGTGATCCATGAAGCTAATATTCTTATTTCTGAAATGTACTCCCAAGGTCGACCGATCGTTTTGTTAGGGTACCCACTTGGGAAGGCACAAATCCTTACTCAACTTTTTGCTCAATGGGAACCAATTTTCGTCGAAGATTCCGTCTACAAAATGAATCGTCTCTATTCAGAACTTGGAATCGATATATCTTGTCACACACCATACTCTGTGGCAGAGAATAAAGGTTCGCTATCATCAAATAAACCATGGATCCTTATTGCACCGTTAAATTCGACCAGAAATGGGTTTCTGGACTACGTCAAGAGAAAATACGAACCAACAACTGTTGGTTTTAGCGGATGGGGTATTAAGCCAAATTTCAAATACTTGCTGGGACTGGATCATTGTTTTCCGTTCAGTGATCACTGTGATTATAACGATCTCATATCATTTGTAAAAAGATGTAGTCCTGAAAAGGTCTACACATTTCATGGTTTTATCGATGAATTCGCGCATACTCTTCGATGCCTGGGATTTGATGCTACCTCGCTTAAGAGTAAGGAGGAATTAGGAGGATGTGCTGCAGAATCAATGGTGTTAACAGATTATTTTGATAAGAAATCTCCGGACAATTAACTAACGGCAGTATATTCTATTTTTCTTTGTCTCTGAAATAGGGAATCACCTTTCTTCCAAACAATTCGATATTCTTGAAATAGCCCTCACCCCAGAACCTAATGATAAAATGATTTGTGCCGGCTTCAATGAATCTTTCAAGCATTTCTATAACATCATCAGGTTTTCCAACACCAATCGCTGTTCTGGCAACACTATCCGGTATTTTCAGTGCAGCTCTTTTCATTTGTTCCATTAATTCAGGTTTGTTCATAGCATATTCTGTGAAGTACTTACGAAAATCAAATTCTGAGTCCTGTTCAATATTATGCACGGTAAGTAACTCAGGCTTGTACAAGCTTACCTTAACAGCATTCTTCATTTTATTCCAAGCATCTTCACCATCCTCGGTAAAGTAAACGTCCACATCGTTTGCGAATTGAAAACCAGATAGATCTCTTCCTATTTTTCTTGCGTTTTCCCTAATTACATCCGCATGGTGCTTGAATAATGCGGGAGTATATCCAATGGGAATCCACCCATCCCCGTAGGCGGCACAAAGTCCAAGTGTTTTAGGAGCTCCTGCCGCGATATAAATCGGAGGACGTGGTTTTCTTATGCTTTTTGCTTGAAGACAAGCATTGGTCAGTTTGTAATATTGTCCGTTATAGTCAACCCTGTTATCAGGATCCGAATGGAACAATAATTCTATAAGTTCCAACTGCTCTTTGAATTTTGTAACCGGTTTACTAAAGTCGATCCCAAAATCCACGACGTTCTGCGCCTCTCCCGCACCTATTCCGAGGATTGCTCTGCCGTTTGTTAACCGATCCAGTGTAATAGTAGACAAAGCTATTGCTGATGGATGTCTCCTTATTGCGTCAGTTACACATGTACCAAGCTCTACCTTTCTAGTTAGTGCCCCAATTGCTGCAAGTAACAACCATGCATCATTCACAACAGCATTCTTCCACTGAGGAACGTTAGAATGGTCCATAGCCCATATTGAGTCATAATCCAAATGATCAGCAATCTGACAAGCTGTCATGATTTGAGTTTCATCGAGTCCCAGTCTGGCCACATTCAGGCCTTGAGTAAAGCCAAATTTTGTCCTCATTTTTCGTATTGCATCGGTATATATAACATCAGTATATATAGATTGTAAGACGTTCTTGAGTCACTTATACGCGCTCAAGAACCGATCATTTTCCAATAGGGCATGCAGGCTTGCAAAAACTGCCTAGGCGTACGCATATGAATCAATAGTAACCCGAGAATGTGCTCAATTGGCGCTATCCTCATTTTAAAGAACCTTTATATAGTTAGCAAGGAAAATTTAGGTCTGCCTAATGCTCCTGCCGTCTGAAATTGAATCGAAATCACTGATCCCTGCTATTAGGGCCATATTAGCGAAAGAGCTAGTCAAAGAAAAAGGGCTGAAAGAGGAGGAAGTGGCTAGACTGTTGGGTATTACACAGGCTGCTGTCAGTAATTACATACGAGGTACACGCGGAGACGTGGAATTAATTTCTAAATTAAGTTCTTTTCAAGAGATCATGAGAATGATCGAGGATATCGTGGAAGATCTTTCGTCACACAGAGCATACACAGCAGGAACACTTTCAAAGTTTATTGCTTTATGTAACTACATGCGTTATTCCTTCATTATCTGTGATGTCCATCATAGCCTTGAAGGAAATATAGACGAAAAGATTTGTGAACAATGTAAGATCATTTTGACTGGGACTGGCAAGTGAGAGGACCAAGCGGTATGTTCGTAGTGTGAAATTAAATTTAAGTATAGCCACTAACTCTACTTGATCATTCTTATCGCGTCATCTAGAACATCCACACCATTTAATAACCCCAGTGCGCCCCGTGAGGCGTATGACTCGGTGAATCTTTTGCTACCATCCTTCCTCATTAAATTTCCGGATATGAGGAGCGGGATTGGGTCATCGCTGTGGGCCCTAGCAATACATGGTGTCGAGTGATCTCCAGAAACTATCATCGTGGTTCTAGCTGAAATTGGATCTTTTAGCAATGTTCCAAAGAACCTCCGGTCTATACATTCAATACTTTCTTTCTTACCCACAGCATTGCCATCATGACCGTATTCGTCTGGTCCTTTCAAATGAACGTAGACTAGGTCGAAGTTCTTGAGCAGTTTAGCAGTTTTTTTAGCCTTAATTTCATAATCATCTAGGCCACCAGCAGCAAAATATTCCATTCCCAGCGTCCTGGCTATCCCTATTTCGACAGGCATGTCAACAACACATGCTGCGAGAATTCCGTATTTTACATTAATTGGTTTGAGAGATGGTACATTATTTCCAGGATCACGAAGTAGAATAATGTTCATAGGTCTTTTGTTTTCTGTAATACGCTTCAGATTGACTGCATGGTTTTTCGCTAGCAAGATACATTGTTTTGTGAACTCATCAACTAATCTTGCTGATAGTATCGAAGATTCGGAATTATCCTCAGCTACACAATTTTTTAGTTGCATATCTTTGACGAATGTCTTGGAAATTCCAATCCCATCGATCCGGTCGTACGCTGGATCAGTGTTTGTTATCTTTGCTGATAATCGAATCTTGCTGTGCCTCAATCTTATAATCACACGATGTGCAATAGTTGGAATTATTTTTACGGAGACTTCTGGATCACTAAATTTTATATTTTGTTCAAGATAATGACATAGTTCTTTAGCCTCTTCTTTTTCGATTGTCCTGCCGGCCCTTCTGTCAATTATCTCAGTATCATGGCCCAGAGTCGCAAAATTTCCTCGCAGTGCAAGATCCCCATCCTTGAAATCTACTCCAGATCCAATAATTTCTATTACACCTCGTCCCACATATTTTTCTCCTTTGAAGTTGTAACCAAGCATATTGAATACAGCGATGTCTGATTGAGGTGCCACTCCTTTTCCAACGCTGATAACTTGCCCCATACACCCATTTTGTGCAAGACTATCCATGTTTGGCGTCATGGCAGCCTCAAGTGGAGTGAGTCCATTCAAATCCGGATGCGGTAAGTCTCCTATTCCGTCCAGCAAAACATAGGTGATTTTCAAATCTTTGGCGGTGCTTGTTAATCGCCAAATAAAAATTATTCAATGGACATGATGGGTCCTAGATCTAGATCTAGTCATTTGAGCCCATGTGAGAGTCAAAAGGATTAAAAAGGGTAAATTAATAGCTGACAAAGAAAGACATTGCGAGTAATTGCGATAGGAAGCAGAGTCTTTATAACAAGTTTTCAGTTAGCTGGTGTGGAGGGAATCAAAGTCGAATCACCTAACGAAGCATTAGATCAAATAAATCATCTTGGATTGGCTAATGATATCGGACTTATACTTCTGAGTGGCGACATAGGCAAGGAAATCAGAATTTCTCTTACAAGCCTCAGATCCAAGAAACCGATACCATTAATATTTGAACTTCCTTCTCCTGGCAGTTCTAAAGAAAACGTAGATTACCGAGCCCTTCTTAAGCAAATTTTAGGAGTATAGAAATTAGCGCACTAAGTGCAAGAATGAATATGTAAAGGCAAAATAATTTCACAATTCAAATGTATAAGGAGCCAGTCTTAAACCACGACAAGTATAAACCTGATAGAAATGTCTACGTATGGTTATTAGAATTTGGAAATTTGGTGATGTTTTACCACGTTTGATTTATTCACGATCTTTATAACAATCTTGATCGCCTTTAATACTGGAGTTCTGTCCTGCTGGATATACCTCATGTTATCAATTACCCAATCATTTCGAAATTCCCCTAGACTGAAATCTGACCCTGAAAATGTTGGATCTGATCATAGAGTTAGCATTATCGTTCCCGCACGAAATGAGGAACAATACATATCTAGGTGTCTAAAAAGTCTCTTGCGTCAAAAACACGCCACATACGAAGTAATAGCTGTGAATGATTCGTCTACAGATAATACCTTGAATATCATGCTCAAAATCTCAAGAGAAGACAGTAGGTTAGTTGTTGTCAATGCCCCTCCAAAACCCGAAGATTGGGTAGGTAAAAACTGGGCATGTTATCAGGGGTACATAAATTCGACAGGAGAGATTTTTCTTTTCACTGATGCGGATACAGTACACTCACCCGAGGCTTTATCTAGTGCGCTTGCGTCAATGCTTAAAGAAAAGCTGGATGCCATTTCTGCGGTTCCGAAGCTTTTGTGTAAAGACATTATTACCAAGGTTACACTTCCCATATTGTCAGTTTTTCTCCACTCCCGATATTCACCAGTTAGAGTAAATGACCCAAAAACGCGAGTCGGATATTTCTTTGGAAGTTTTTATCTGATAAACAGAACGACCTATGAGTCCGTCGGTACACACGAATCAGTCAGGCATGAGCTTGTAGAGGATGGAGCATTAGGACATAAAGTGAAAGAGAAGAATTTCAAGTTAAAGCTTGTGAGAGGAGAAGCCTATGTTGAGGCAATATGGGCACGAGATCCCAGAACGCTCTGGCATGCACTCCGACGTCTTATAATTCCGCTGTATAGCAAAGAAAAACGTTCTGCGATTTTAATTGTCGTTACTTTATTTTTCATATTGCTCGAACCACTTTTAGTGTTGCCGCTGTCTACTAGCTTTATTTACACTGCTTCTACACCATTTACTGTGTCTCTTTTTTTGCTAAGCATCGCATCTGTAATTCTAGTTGTTTCAGCAGGCATAATCCAGTCGAAATATGGATTGTTACAAGGATCCGTATATGGCTTGGGTTCTCCTGTTGGATGTACAATCATCACCTTTTGTTTTCTCTTATCGCTCTTTGACATGAAAGAAAAAAGAACAGTGTCTTGGCGAGATCGCGATTATGAAATTAGCTAAG
>JALZOS010000263.1 GCA_030913755.1 Thermoproteota archaeon
GGCATTGCAATGGGAATAACAGGTTCTCAAGTAACAAAGGAGTCAGCATCAATAATTCTGGCTGATGATAATTTTGCAACTATTGTTTCTGCTATCAAAGAAGGGCGAAGAATTTTTGATAATGTCAAAAAATACCTTGTTTATTTATTGTCTGTAAACTTGAGCGAAATCATAATACTGGCATTCTCCGGTGTAGTTGGATGGCCCATTCTGTTACTAGCTAAACATATCCTTTACATCAATCTTGCAACTGATGGTTCTCCTGCCATATCACTCGGTCTAGAACCTCATGAGCCTGACATTATGAGAAGGAAGCCAAGGAATCCCAAAGAGAGTGTATTTTTTGGCATTAAAAAGTGGCTGATACCTATTCCAATTATTCTTGCAGTGACATCATTACTACTGTTTGTATACGTTCTACAGGTTAACGGCTGGAATTCAAGTTTCGCTGTTGAAAAGGCTAGAACAATGGTTTTTGGTGTAATAATATTCTTTGAGCTATTCTTTGCATTGTCCTGCAGATCTTTCACTCACAATATAAATCAACTTGGATTGTTTGGCAACAAAATGTTACTATATTCACTTTTAGGCGAAGTTTCTGCAATTCTTTTTATCATGAACTATCCACCGGTGCAAGGATTATTTGATTTAGTGCCATTGCAACTAGGAGATTGGATTCTTTTGTTGTTGCTAGCTACAACGGGGTTCGTGTATTCGGAAGTAACAAAATTTGCATCAACGGTAAAGGCCAGATTAGATAGCCAAAATTATTACGATAGAAAAAGCGTTTGAGCGCTTTTGGTCTTTAAGAAATTCTTTTGCCGCATGATGGTTTAACATCATCTGGTAGGTGACTTTAGACAGAGTAATGTAGCTTGCTGATAGGTTAGGAGAATCAATGAAACCCACATCACAATCATGGCCTCAACGATGGAGTTATTGATGTTAGATCACTTTATAATCAAATCAATAGATTATGATAGACTCGCCCTGAGCTTTGCTAGGTTGTATATGCGCATAATTAGCGATAATTGTTTAACTGGGTTTAATAGTTTAACATCATGAAATACTCTATTGAAAATTTTGTTTATGGTGCAGTTGATGGAGCAGTGACAACCTTTGCCGTCGTAGCAGGTGTGGTTGGTGCATCACTATCGCCCTCTATCATTGTGATATTGGGATTTGCGAATTTGTTTGCTGACGGATTTTCTATGGCTATTGGAAACTACCTAGCGGTAAAGACACATAACGAATACATTGCGAAAGCAAGAAAAAGAGAAGAATGGGAAATTGATAATCTGATAGAAGAGGAGAAACAAGAGATCAGAGACATATACATAAAAAAAGGTTTCAAACAGGAACTCCTGGAGGAGATTGTACGGATAATTACCGCAAGACGAAAAGTATGGGTAGATACTATGATGAGTGAAGAGCTTGGACTGATTGAGGGCAAGAATAATCCTTTGGATAATGCTGTTAATACCTTTGTAGGATTTAATGTCATAGGTATAATTCCACTAATCCCGTTCCTTTTCCTTTACGTTTCTGGATTGAATTTATCCATTGGTAACGCATTTTTTTATTCGGTAATAGCAACTGCAAGTTCGTTCTTCCTAATTGGAAGTATTAGGGGAAAAGTGGTGGAGAAACCCATGTTCAGATCAGGATTCAATACATTGTTAATAGGAGGAACGGCTGCTATGGTTGCCTATGCAGTTGGACATCTAATAAGTATATTTGTACATTAGCTTCTCTAAGAACAACTAGAAAATTATCATCGAATCTGCCAGATTAGATTTGAAATTGAAATATTCGTTATTCATGCTGATTACTGACGACCTTTTAATTGTTGAATCCCCACTACACAAAAAACAAATTAGGTACTAATCGCACAATTTTTCTAGTCATCCATCAATAGAACCTTAATATCACTTCATGGAGATCTGTATATGTCATTGGAAATAATTACGTTAGGGGATACATTCGATGGGATTTAGAAGGATCCTTGTACCACATGATGGTTCAAAACCATCTGATAAGGCAATAGATAGTGCGATAGAACTTGCGAAGATGTCAAAAGATTCACATATCATACTTTTGCATGTCATTCCTTCGATTGCAACTGGGTACTGACGCTATGGATACTGCCAATATTGTGTTTCAGGACTGTTCTATCTAACACCTTTTGGTCCGGTTAGTTATCATGCCTATCTCGAAATTGATAAAGGGATCAAGAATTACTGGAGACTGAAGGCAATAGATTCAATCCAATCATCTGAATTAAAAGAAGAAGAGCAACAGAAGATCATCGATCCTATTTTGGATGATGATGACATGATAAAGACCGTATTTGGTAAGACTGTATGGTCAGAGGTTCTGAAATTTTTTTAAAATTTACTGTCAAACAAGTTTCACAATTCGTATTATCTTATCTACTTGTAAAAGCGGTTATGAGTAAATGCTGCCGTTGCCGATTCAATCTCATCACAGCATTACTCAGATATTTGGAAACTGAATAAAAGGCTCATGGAC
>JALZOS010000230.1 GCA_030913755.1 Thermoproteota archaeon
CCTTTTACTATTGCAGACCCAGAGGAGCCTACTGGAATGACACCTGTATCAAATGAGAAGTCAGACGCAGTCGCGGTATGCGGTGCTATATCTTTGTTGGTCCAGATAATCTTAGAGCTATCAGAAACTCCAGCGGGATCAGGTTGATAGTACACTTTAACTTGCTGAGCTGCAGAACCTTCAGCTATTGTAATAGAACTAACAGCATTCCCTGCGTTACCGGAACTCTGATTTGTTGTTATTGCTGTACTTACTCCCGATGGTTGTGCCACTGTATTTGAGACTGGAGTCCCTTGGAGTTTCTGATTATTTTGCGCTATACTTGTGACATAAATTGATATGAATGCGGCCAAAGCCAGAACAACGCCCACTCCAAATATCGCTTTAGAAAAGGTGCCACTCATGTTAGATTATCATACCGCCGACAAAGCAACTAATTCTATTGGGATAACGAAATCCATCAGGGTTCGCAAATGACGATCCATTTTGAATCCGCCTTGCTTATATTATTTACTTCAAGGGCAGAGTGAAATAAGAGCACGTAAAAAGGAACATAAGCTCTGTATCTTATTCTACTTCCGACTTTAAATTTTCCGTCCGCAAAGGATCTTCGTAAATTGTGTGGATCTATTTGATCAATTCGCAACTAAATAGTCATACCACAGTATTCTTACCCCATACGTGCAGGACCAATATCCCTTCCGGCTCCCTTTAAAATTGGTTCTATTAAGGGATTTTAGGCTAAAGGAAAATGAAATTGTCAAAAAATCAACCACAGGCTCAGTTTCCTGGTCATTACCAGTGTTTTTAAAATCAAGCTTTAAGTATTCTTACCTCGCAGCTAAAACATTTGGTTCATCAAATGATTTAATATGCCTTTTCTCACATTCCGTTCCTTCTGGAGGATTCAGCTCATTAGCAGACACGCAAGTAAAATATTCATCGCCCTCTTGTATATTACCAATATCAGTATTCCTGTCGAACGCAAACATAACACTTATTGTTTTACCATTTGCTCCTTCTGCATCTATTACCTTCGATTGAAATTCACCCTTGATCATTGCCATTACCTTGATTTTGTGCACATCTAGTCTATCGTAAAGTGGTAGCAAAATGTTGATCTTTACATCTTTTGCTTTAGAGCTTTGCCCGTCAGGCACAGTCAGGAAGGAGCTCAGGCTTGCGGCGTTTATTCCGTCTGGATTCTGAAGATCTCCTTCGTTACAGACATAGGACATCATCAATCCTGTTTTCGCATCAAGTATGTATCCGCATACAAAATATTCATCGTTTATGCCTGCAGTAACAATATGATTTTTCTTCTTAAAGTTAAATGAAATATCTATTAACCCTGGATTTGGCTCGGATATAACACCTGTTTTCTTTGCCTTAGTATCACCATTAGCAGAAGTTATGAGTTTAAGTTTGAACGGACCATTAGTATTTTGTGTATTTGTTTTAGATTCAATCGTGAACTGATCCGCAGCAAATACCTTTTCTGCAGCTACTATAACTACAAGTGTTGCAAACACGAGCGAAATGCATATCGTTAAACTTAACACGGCAGTGATATTGTTAGTATTACGCATGAACATTACGTTGCTCATTATGTGATCGGCCCAAATGGATCGATTAACTCCGAGACCTCGTGTTCGGTGGAGTCAATTGGCTTCGTTTCAACAAGCTTATCAACCTTGGTCTCGACCCCAGTATCTGTACAAGGACCACTTTTTTCATACGTACTGTTCCTTTGCACGGTACAATCTAAAATCTCGTATTGCAAGTTTTCACTCTTTGCAAAAGCAGAGTTAAAAGTCCAAATAACTATTGAGAGACCTATAGCTAGGATGATTCCGAAGAGAATTGGCAGAATCGCTAGGTTGGTTTCCTTTTCCATGAAGTTCCATTTAAACATCTTGGTCAGGCATATAGAAGGTGTGAAGAATCTGAAAATAAGAAAGATACTTCATTTCTACTACAAATTATTAACTAAACAATTCTCATGTACACTAGAGTGGCTCCCATATTTCTCAGAGAAATCCTTTGGGGAAATAATACCGCATCTCGATATCCAAATTCCAATATTGAACACGAGTACTGGGATGATAATATATTCTTGCTAACCTTGCATATACCTGGGCATTTTGGGCCACTAAGAATTCTGGATCTTTTGGGATAACGATCTTGTAGGGCCTATCCCCAATATGAGGAACATAACGGCTAAGCGGAATGAAAATGATTTGTCTGTTCTTGGACAAGATGTCAGCCTCGTGCCTTAAGCAAACTAATCCAGTATCCACCCTTTTTGTCACTCTCGTCACCTGTCTGTTCGTATGCGTCTTCCATTACTTTCGAACGATGATATTCAGACCGCACGAGTTCGAAGGGCTGCTGTACAGTTTGATCAGAAAGAGACTCATGTAGTGATCCCTCTTGAAATGAAAATCGCTTTTGGAATGCGTTCGGGAATTCTTCTCTTCTTGCATTGGCTAATTCCACACGTAAACAGTATCCTCCTCTCTTAACTAATGAACGCAAATTCTTTGAAATAACTCTGTTCACAAGTAACGACTGTAATAGGTCTGGATCCTCATCAGTGTTTTCTTTGCTTACTTCTTCCACTCCTTTACCTTCAGCTAAAATCACTGCATTTTCAATCTCGCTGTATGTTAGAAACTCGAGAAAAGAGTTAAGATCTAAATCGTAGAGGTTTGAAAGGATATGAGGAAAGGTGAAGGTTACTAAATCTGCCCTTTTACAGAGTAATAATTTGCTGGGAAGAGGAGCCTTCAATAGTTTTATCCTATTGAGAAGATTGGGCGCTTCCTTTCTTAAATAAGTCTTTGCAGTTTTCAACATTGCAGAGGATCCATCAATCCCAATAAACTTCGTTTCCACAAATCTAACAGCAAGCTCGCCAAGTAATCTGCCAGTCCCACATCCATAATCTATAACCAAAGAAGGAATAAAATCGATGTGTGTGGTAACGTATCGTGCTATATTCCTGTAGGCATTGTAATGCGATTTGTTACCGGCCCGAATATTCCACCATTGAGTAAGGGTGCTATTGTACCCTCTAAAATTAGTGCGTAATTCCTTCTCAAAGTCAACTTGTATTCTGTTAGAACGAGACATTCTCACATTTACAGTCCCTTCATGTAATAAATTCTAGATCACTATTCATATTTTAATTATTACCATTAGTAGTACCTATATGGTAATTCCGTGCTAAATCGCAATCCTGTCTTTTTCTCTTAGCGGCGGGGCCTTCATAATGTCTGATATGATTCTCCGATTCCTGAATGGCAGCATAGTCTTTCTTTTCCCAATAAACTGGATTTTTATGATGGTTCTCATCACATTCATAGGTCTTCGAGACATAGTCATTGGTCTTAGGTTTTTCCCGGGGAATACAGTATTCCTGATTTGGAGGTGGACTAACTTCAAACGACGAGGTACATGCAAAGCATAAGACCCTGTTTAGATTCAAAACGATCATTATTTTCTGATTTGCTGTTTAAATCAATTGGGACGGACTTACTTTGGCAATTTAGCTAATTGTAACCATTCTATCATCTCATGTTGTGAAAGCAATGGATCCATGAGCAAAGGTTCTGTTGGGAAAGTTTTACCTTTTGTATTTATGGCCTTAATAGTGTTGACAATCATTCAACATTTTCAAGAATACCTCATTGTCCTTTTCATCTCTGGGGTATTTTAATAATCTTTCACATGCCTGTATTAGTGCTAATATTATGTCTTTCTTATCAATACAGAGACTATGTTAAGAATCAACAAAAAATGGTCCACCTTTTTACGTCTGTCATCGCACCCACAAGTTTTGGCTATCATTTGACCCGACTCTTCAGTTTCTGCGATATTCAACTTGCAATACCCCCTTCACTCTGTCCGGAAGTGCAAAACCAAGCCCCGAAATTGATTGTAATCTAATCTGTAGCATTCAGAGTCTGAGATTGGTAATCATTCCATTTTCTTGGTACCGCATACAGGACATATTGAAATGTATCCATCATCATTTGTCAAACATGTTGCACACCAATAGCAAGACTTGCACATTAATCATCTATGAACTCGTTTTTGTTTTGATGAATAAGTGGTTCTATTTAGAGATGCTTACAACGGCAGACCATCTTCTTTTGGATTTTCCATACGAAGGGATTGACTTAACATTGATCCTATTGAAAGTAATGGGCCTTAAGTGTCCTCTATTCGACACAGTTGTAAGACACCTGCATTATGTTATGTGACAATACGCTGCCCGCTTTCGCATCAAATCTGTTGGAATCATCTAAGATTTGAGGATCAAAAACCATATTTTACAACCCTAGTGGAAAAATGGATTGAAAAAACACCTATGGCCAGAAGTCCTATATACCACATCTATGAGCACACTGTGATGGGAGGACCTAATTTTCCCTCAAAAAACTCGCTGCAGTACCCCACTAACTTAGCGATAGTAGGCAAGATGGTATGAAAGAGCAGAGAACCTTACGATCTGTAGAAGCATTCACAAATGAACCGAAAGATAAAAAGATAAAATTCTGTGTGAATTGTGGCAATGTCGCAACGCACACAGCCTGTTATAGTGTCGAAGGTGCTACAATAATTGAAAGATATTGTGATGCCTGTGTCAAGACTATTGGGGAACCTTCAAATGCTGGACGACTCGATGAAAAATGAAGACAAATCATAGGGCATTATTGAACCTCCAAGCAAGCCTGGTTTGCACTTTGAAGTTAATCCCAGTCGTTCACATACACTTCTTGCAAGCCAATGCAGGTAAAGTTTTGTTGTATCGTTATGACTAGCAAGCATTAATTATTAAAAAGAATCAAAGACGATGGACTGGCAGATCAAACAAACAAGACAGATCCAATATAGTAAGAATTACAGATAAATATAAGTGAACAAGGCGGGTAAATGTGAGAATTACAAATCTTGTAGGCATTGCGATTGAACGTTGGTTATGGTTTCAATAGTCTCAA
>JALZOS010000231.1 GCA_030913755.1 Thermoproteota archaeon
TGCGGCTGATTCAAAGGATTTCAATATCGCCGGATTTAAATAAAAGTAAACTAGTATCCATTTCAAATGAAATCGAATAGCATACTTTTGGGACTATCTGCATTATTTTCGGTATGTATGGTGACGCCTAACGTCGACATAGGTGCACAAGTCTATGCTCAAGGAATCTCTACGAATTCGAGTAACGCTACAACTGCGGCAAAGAATGATAGAATTAATCTCCAAGTGGAAGAACTCTCACTAAGCAAATCACCTACCAACCTAGTCGATGTAGCTGGCAAGATAAGGAATAACAACACTGTTAGCGTGCATGATATGAAGGCGCTGGCAGTATATTTTGACAAGAATGGAGCAGTACTTGGCAAATCTGACAAGTTTGTTTCAAGCCAATCATTTATATTAAAACCTGGAGACGTATTGCCATTTCAACTCCTAGATGTGATCTCATTTGATAGAGTTGGCAAGTACAATGTGACCGCTTTTGGAGATGTTGCTCCTTGACAACGGAGCGAAACAGAAGGAGTAATACAACTATAAATTCGATTGTACAAGAAATAATAACGGATAATTAGCAGATAATTCAAAAGAAAGGCTGGTGTGCGGACCAGCACATAACTAGTTAGTCGTCTAGTAATGCTCCTAGTTACCCTTAAGGGAAAAAGGCATATACTCTACTAGTTTCAATTTGATTCATTGAAGGTTAGATCCAGGCTCTTTGCAATCATATTTTCACTCGTACTTGCATGCCTTATTTCGGCATCACTAGCGTCACTTAACGCATTCTCTACGGGACTCATTCTTGAAGTTTCAAAACATTTGGAGCACGATTCAGTAAATTGGATGGATGAAATTTCGAGAGCTCAGCATGAAAAAATCTCAGATCTAAG
Source organism: Thermoproteota archaeon (assembly GCA_030913755.1). Lineage (GTDB taxonomy): Archaea > Thermoproteota > Nitrososphaeria > Nitrososphaerales > Nitrososphaeraceae > TA-21. The sequence goes on from JALZOS010000231.1 coordinate 888, forward strand.
GCTCTTGTCAATCCAAATAAGTAATATTTTAAAATCTAACCTCACTGATGAACAGAAAGATGCATTTCTGATTGATTTCCAAGGGTCGCTAAACTCCAATACCTCCTTATTCGTTTATGATCGGAATGGGAACGAGATTCTTGGCACCCCAAACTTTCTTCTTCGTGACAATGTATCTCACTACCGATCCTTTGAAGAATCAGTATTAGGCAAGATTAACGAAGAAATTCTGCCAGCTTCTTATCCGAATGGAAGTGACTGGATCAAAGTATCTACTCCTCTCAGTGGTAACGGCGGTATAATAGATGGATTTGTGGCACTTTATTACCCCTTACAATCCCTTGTCGGTAACAATGTTTCCGGTCTTGAACCAAGTATGAGATTTGACCTTATTTCAAGAAATGGCACAATTTTGCATTCTAATTATGGCGTAAACACTAGTGAAACTACGAATTTCTATCATGATCAACCTATTTTTAAGAAGATAACTAATTCTACAAAGAGCGTCGAAAATGGAATATTTCCAAATGTCGATACTTCCGGTGGGGACAGCATCTTTATAGCAGTCAAACAAAGGTCCTTTCCTGACTACCAAGGCAATGGTTGGCTTTTGATCACTTCGGTGATAACAGACAAAGCCTTTAGTGGCGTATTAGATTTGAGAATTATATTTATTGGAATAACTGTCTTGATCCTAGCAATCTCAACTCTTGTTGTTTTCCTTGTCGCAAGAAGCATTTCCAAACCCATAATGGAATTAGGAAATGCCGCACGGAGGATAACAGAAGGGGATTTCGCTGCACCTATTGAAGTAAGAACTTCCGATGAAATTGGCGAATTAGCCAAGCAATTTGATGAGATGAGACAGAGTATCACGACAAGGACAGAGGAGATCCTAAAAAAGGATGCCGAACTTAATGAAGCATACAAGTCATTAATCGAAAACGACAAGTCGAAGGATGAATTCATTTCAATGATTAGCCATGAGCTAAAAACTCCGATAGTGCCAATAAAGTTGTATTCTGATATGCTTTTGAAGTCAGAATTTATGGGAAGTCTAAATGAGAAGCAGAGCAAGGCAATCAAAACCATGAAAAAAAGCATTGAAAAGATTGAAGTCCTGGTTAGTGACATGTTAGATATCCATAAACTGGAAATTGAAAGATTGAGGTTGTCGAAAGCTAACGTAGATGTGCGCGAAATAATAGATCAATCTTTGTCTGAGATGTTACCCCTAGCGAAAGACAAGAATGTGAAATTAATATCAGATATAGCAGTCACTGGGACTGTGTTTTGTGATGCAAGGAGGATCGGACAGGTAATTTGTAATTTAATAAAAAATTCTATTGATTTTGTTCCTGAGAACGGAGGTAAGATAATACTCAGGGCTGAAAATTGTACACAAACCATGAAACCAGTGGATAAAAATGATAGCACCGGAGATCCAAATTCCTACGTCTTGTTTACACTCGAAGATAACGGAGTTGGCATTCCTCCCGACAAGGTGGAAAATCTTTTTAAGAAATTTTATCAAGTGGATACTGCTGTTAGTAGAAAACATGGTGGCACCGGGTTGGGACTCGCGATATGCAAAGGCATAATTGAGGCTCATGGAGGCGAAATTTGGGTAGACAAAGAAAATGAAAAAGGGGCAACGTTCAAATTTACAATTCCTAGAAGAGATCACAACGTATGAGAGTTCTCTTGGTCGATGACAACCGTGAGATCAACGAGGTTATGTCTTTCTATTTTCAAAGTAAAGGCAATATAGAATATAAGATACTAGATAATGGTAAAGAAGCACTGAACTTGATCAAGAACGAGCGATTCGATCTCATATTACTTGATCTGGCAATGCCAGAATTCAGCGGTCCTGATATTTTAAAGGAATTAGATGAGCAGGACTTGCTAAGATCAAAAAATATTGTGATATACAGCGCTTCTTCTTTTAATGCGGAACGGCAAAAAGAATTAGTTTCACTCGGTACAAAAGGATTCTTAAGGAAACCACCATCTTTAGATGATTTGAACCAAACGATAGAAAGATTTCGCCCTTAAATTATGAATCTGTCTGGAGAAAATTACATTTTACAATTTGCATCGTAAGTGAACTTTCTTATGTTGCTCCATCCAGAACAACTCCATTGCTTAGCTGCCCGTTCGAGTTACTGCTACTTAACAATTTTGCCTGTTCAAAAGGCGTTGCATCACATCGTTCGAAAAGGATTGAAATTTCAAATGTCTTATCCGTTCTGCAAAATTATTAAGTAGTAGTGTGTACTCTTACATTCACCAGTATTATATGAGGATACTTATAGCAGAGGACAATGAGGAGACCTCGCAAGCGTATAAGGATGCTTTGGAGGCAAGAGAACATACGGTTACGTTGAGTTTTGACGGCCAAGATTGCCTAACAAAGTACACTGAGGAAGTTTGCCCTCCAGGTTCAAATGAATCCGCTTCATCATTTGACGCGGTAATTTTGGATTATAAGATGCCAAGAATGGATGGTTTGGAAGCGGCTAAAAAAATTCTTCAAATAAATCCACAGCAGCGGATAATCTTTGCGTCGGGGTTTGTAGACGAAACAGTAGAGCAATCTGTTATGAGGCTTAGAAGGATAATCGAAGTCATGCGCAAGCCGTTTAGTTTGAATGCTCTTATAGATACAGTCGAAGACGCACAAGTATACGAAGGTCTAAAGACCCTTATGATAAACTTAAGGTATTTAAAGGATGGATATCCTAACGAGGAACAGATGAAGGAAATATTTGATGGCTTGAGAAAAATACAAAAAAATAGAACCTATTGAAATTTACAACGTGCCTGACGTTGATTAACAATAGTTCTAACAAATTCATTGTATGCAACACAATTTTTTTCAAGTAGTTCTAAGTACGAAGTAACTTTTTTCTATTAATTCCTCAGAAAGACAGAATTCAGTAATAGTGATTATCATCGGAACTAGTGGCACTGTGGTTAGTACCAAAATCGGCGATTTTACAATAGAACTCAACTTTTAGCTTTTCAATGCGTAAAGGTTGGAATCCTCATGTGGGAAGGATGGCTACATCTATTGCTGGTACAAATATTGGCTTAAATGTTCGGAATAAAGACGGAGTATGTCGTCTAAGGTATTCTGCTCATTATTGGTCAACAAACGTTCACGGCCATAACAAACGTGACCGTTCTAGGTGTTTGGTCCCAGTTTAGTACATTCACTCATCTGTTGTCCCATGAAGCATCAGGCAAACCGGTGGAAGTTAAGAAGGAAGCAAACATCAATGATACTTTGAAGTTATTCCAAAAACCATTCGACTATCTATTTAATGGAGACTACATAAGCC
>JALZOS010000296.1 GCA_030913755.1 Thermoproteota archaeon
GCTCTATCGCGTCATAGCCGTCACCCCTCTTCCAATTAGTCCAAGAAGACATCTTGGCAAGTGGAATCATGCATGTCATATTAGTTTGACCCCTCTCTATTTCGTATTCTAGATTCAAGGAACAAGCACCACCATCATTAGTTAAACCTTTAATTGAAACTCTCATAGAACCAAGTATGTAACCTAGGGATACGTCGAATGGTTGACATTTTTCTAAGACTTTTTCTAAGCACGAAATGTCTGTATCATTCTCTGATCCTTCTTCGGGAGCAATCCCCACCCAAGTTGAGCAGGTTTCATTACGGTCTTTAAAGCCAGACAGATTAGCGGAGTTCGTATCCCTAGTTACATTATTACTTGAGAATGTCGCTGAGGTTAAAGGGAGTGTTGAAACACCCAAAAGGGTAGCTAACAGTGCTAACACCCCCAGACAGAATATCAAAAATTCTCTTGATAGACATGGTGCACACGATGATCTTCTGGGACTATGCATACCTTCATGATCTTCATGTCGATAATAAAGTCTACCACTTAACTGCTATCTTTGTTCGGAAATGTATATTCAACGGAATGTTGATTATCGTATCCTGACCAAGATAACTCTGAAGCAGAAGTAATGTTTCAAAGTAGTACTGTCTACGCAAACAAGCAAAGCGCCCACCGGCTCTTCGAGTACCACTACCACTACCACTAGCACTAGCACTGAAAGCCTTGCTATTAATACTCCTTCTGTTGACGAGAGTATCTCGTCTACTCAAAATAAAAGACCAGTAGCCAACGATCAGACTGAGTCTATTACCAAGAATGAAGATCTGCCCGTAAAACTAGCTGGAACTGATATAGATGGAGATGAATTAACATTTTCAATCGTCGATAATCCACAGCATGGAAAAATAAAGGAATTCAAATAGTCGAAAGGTTCATTCATTTACGTTCCCGAAAAGGGTTACGTAGGTGAGGATAAACTCACATTCAAGATAAATGATGGAAAAGCAGAAAGTAATCTTGGAGTCGTTTCAATAGTTATTGAAGGTGTTCAACAGTTGACGAAACAGCAAGAGAAAGAGACAGAAACACAATCACCAACACAAAGTGAGACTAACAGAACTCTCAATTAATCATCAATCATGTGTGAATAGGGACCTTTTTGCACCAGACAAGAACTAACCTAGTGAAAGCTCTCTCTGTGTAGGCCGAGTTCTTGTCTATGGACTATAATCTGTCTTTTAATAATTATAGCCAATTTTATAGAAATGCTCGCTTGATGGTTCTCCTTTAAAAAGACAAGAATACAAATATCGCTATCAGATGAGATATCACATCTCAGAAGCTATAATTTGAATAGCTTGACGGTTTTGTACTGAACCTTTCAAATTAAAAAGTTTAATAGTTTGGCGCAGTAAACGATAAGATGTAGGTACATGAGTTGTAATACCGATGGATTAAAGTCACCTTTGGAGTTATTTTTAGCCTGTACTCAAGATGGCGGCCGAATCAGCAAATGTCATGATTTTGTTACAATATTTATGAATGGAATAGAGTACTACTTCGTAGACGTTATCCTTAAAGACAAAAGCGAGCGCAGGATCGATGGATACGGGCAGGATGCTATTACACTCTACCGGAATGTAATGAAGACAAAGCAACTAAAGACTATAACTAATTTATCGTAGCTGTATTAATTGACCATGCCGTCTAGTGTACAGAAGTAGTTGATCTGATAATTAATCTTCTGACTATAGTGAACGTAGTGTTTCCGTTCAATGGCCATATAGATACTGAGGCAATGTACTTGCCAGGATCCACCTGTTGCTCAGTGGAATTTTTCTGATTCCACACAATTGATTTAGACAAACCAGATGCGATCAAGGATGTTCGCAGTACTGTGGAGGGAATAAAACTTTCACCGGTCTTCAAGTTCGTTATTTTTACGTCGGAATCAGCACCTGAGAAATGTATTGGCCTAATGCCTATATTCACTATAGTAATATTAACTGGTTCTCCAGTTAGATATGTCTGCTTATCAGTTTCTACGCCGATCTGATTTGCAAACAGAAAACTCCGTGTTTGAGTTGATCTGAAGACTAATCTTCCTTCAGCCTTGTTCTTCTTGAGAATTGCTATTAGGTCCTGTTACTAAGTGATAGGGAATTTTTGCATCATTGAGTATATCAGTCTCTTTGAAAAAGCAGTTATATGCCTGTTTTGGGTCGGTACCTGAAAGAACGGTTATTGAAGGAGCATCAGGAATAAAATCTCTGTTGTCCGGACGAAATGGAATACATTGTCCTTTAGTCAAGAGACCAGTTGGATCAGACGGAAGTATCTCATCCGGCGATATCTTCCCTGTTGGTAGATAAAATGGTAACCCTTGACAGACGAACTGTTTTCCATGCTTCTGAGAATAGACAATGAAAAGATGATATACTGTAACGGAACCAATAGGTGAAGGGAGTGTGACGTGGATTGCCCTTCCCCTTACATCAATTTTTTCAACGAACTTTTGGACTGTAGTCACTTTAGTCATTTATTATATCATCGAAGTGAAAGAGATTATTCTATATCATCAGATCCTAATACATATCAGAAAGAAATA
>JALZOS010000300.1 GCA_030913755.1 Thermoproteota archaeon
CTTACATAATTATTAATAGATCGGAATCCGAAAGTACTGACTACTTGAAAATGATTTGTTCAATTTCAGAGAATTTCTGTATGGTATAAGTCGTAGCATCGAATTGCTTTGCAGCGATTAGAGTGACTATTAGAATTTCACCCTGTAGTTTGAATGATTTGTGAGCTTCTAAAAATTATACTAGTCAACTATTAGCCGTTTTTTAAAGCGTGCATCGTAAATCATTCGGGTTTTCTTAATTGATCTAATTATTCTTGCGAGTAATAATTAATCATTCAGGCTTCTAATCGAGAAACGAGCATGCAGAGTGAGTTCATGCGTGGGAACTAGTATGATTCTGTACCTTCTTAGCACGATAGTTCAAAGTTATTCGGGTTCGAGAATACTCTTCACATTCAATTAACCGTTCTCCTCCTCTCACATGTACTACTAACTCATATGGCTTTTTCTTAGTCTACAACTGTAAAACGACAGAGACTTGATTATCAAATATCAAATTAGGCCAGAGATAGCTTCGGCAATCTTGCAAAAATAATAGGAAATTATTCATTTTCATTCCCAAGGCTTCAATATGACAATTCCTTTCTCGCTTCTCTCTTGGCGCCTGTAATGACAACTCCATTACCTAGTATTCTATTTTGCTCTGATAATCTATTTGATGTTATCAAATACTACGAGTTCTTCATTCATTTGATTACACATTTGTAAAAGTCGGAGTCCCTTTTCGGTTGTCTTGTAGATTGCCCGCCCTTCTACATAATCAATTAATCCTTTTTCCAAGAGCATTGAGAGATATTCTCGTAACTGTGCGAATGACAGATATGCCTTGTACATGATTTTTGTCTTCGTCGCTCCGCCGTTTGCGGCTTCCAAGATCAATCCCGTTATATCAGTTCTGCTTCTGTATTTCATTCGAATCATTACATACTAATTTATCGAGTATTTATTGGTGACCATCATTTGTTACTTACTCTGGATCTATTATTATCTAAGAAAGTTAGTTCTAATCATTCAATGCCAATGATCAAGGGCTCCTCTTGATGCGAAGAAGAGCCGACCTGTGATTCATTACAACCAGCAATCAAGAGAGCATCACACAGATTCTATTGATAATCATAAATGGGTTTCTTGTTATGAATCTCATAACCGTCGTACATCCTCGGGTGTGACTGGCTGTTGTTGAAACTTCTTTCGACTCTTGGATGATGCTTCTGCGCCAGGTATTCGGCAACATACATTTTAGGCGCGTGTCGTGACCGCCACCTCGGCTATTGAATCAAATCGAATGTTTTAATTTAACTATTCAAGACACAGCGTATTACATTACCCTGTAAGCTTTAGTCTGAAGACCAGGAGTTGTTGCAACGCTGCAATTACTACACAGGTAAGAAAGCACAGGCTACCCCAAACTTAGCCGTGTTTCAACATAATTTTTTAAGTTATATTGGGTAACTAGAGGGTGGACTAACTCATGCCATCTTACGGATTACTCACCAATCCTTCGATTGAAATATTAAGTGAAATAAGTAAAATATATGATCTAAATTTTGATTATGTCGAGATTGGTATAGAAGGACCGGAAGGTAATCCCAAGATAATTAGCAAGAAAAAGAATGAAATATCAAAGCTGCTTCAGGGATTCAAGCACAAACCTATCGGTCATACAGCCTATTGGATAGATTTGTGTTCAGATTATGACTATATTCGACATGCTTGGATTCTTGAGGCGATTAGGGAAATTAGAACAGCAAGAACGATAGGCATAGATCTTATAAATTTCCATGCTAATCTCAATGGTATGTTTTATGGGGCAAAAAGGCAAGTCCTTTTGGATAACCTGATCAAAAGTCTTAGAGAAATCGCAACGTACGCTAAAAAGTCAAAAATGAAGGTAATGTTAGAGAATGTCCCAGTTTCAAATGGGATACACAATATAGATGAATTCAAATATATTATCGATAATGTCGCTTCGTTATTTGTGCATCTAGATATTCCTCATGCTTTTACATCGGGAGGAATGAAGTCGGTAATTGATTATATAAATAAGTTTAGAGAAAAAATAATTCATATCCATTGGCATGATAACCATGGAATGAAAGATGAGCACCTTCCCATAGGTAAAGGCTTAATAGATCATGAAGAAGCCGTCAAAGCACTAAAGGATATTGATTATGATAGAACAATTACTTTGGAAGTTTTTACAAATAGTAACGATGCTAAATCCTCTGCAAACAAACTCAGAACCATTTGGTCAAAAGAATGAGACCGGGGAGAATAGTAAGGAGCCGATAAAGAAATGTTATTTCCTTAAACAAAAATACTTTATAATAATTGACTACTTAAAAATCAAGAAAGTGGGTTCTGGTGACGGAGATCTAGACTTTTGGCAAAAGATAACTGAGGGCGGTTGCATTATTCTCCCTCCATAGGAATTTCAAAGGGACCCAAAGATGGTGTGAAATATCTCCCTGAGTTGCCGGGCCCTGCAAGGGGTTACAATTTTATCGTTCGAGTATAATAATTTTGAAATTCTTTATTCGTTGTTGACATCTAATTGGGGAATGGCATCTAATGGAGGCGCATGAAAAAATGCACTTAAATTTATAGGATTTTGGACAAGGGAATGACGGTCGTTCCGGATTCCAGGAAAGTTAGTATCCATGGTCATTTGCAGTTACAGATATCAGTGATGTAATGTGTAAGATGATGTCTGAAGTAACAACCAGTTTATATCTTGGACCTCAGACTAAATACCAACGTGGTCAGATCTAATTATTCTCGGCAGGTTAACTTAATATTTCTAATTAAGACCAAATACAATGTTTTTATTATTTTTGTTACTTGTAAAATCTATTTTTTGACACTCTGACCATTTCTTATCGGTAGAATCATCTATGCTTGTCAACATGAATCTCAACCGAAGAACTCTTTTCCTAGGACTTATCATAGCGATCATTATCTCAGATTCGATCATCTTTTTCGCTGAAATAAAAAGCAAGAGTCTTTATTCTAATTGGATAATTACCATTAATGCGTCTATTGCAGCTGTTCTGGCCATATCCGTACTATATAGACGTAAAAATCTTCGTGGAGTTTATAGGAAAACGCGTATTGCACTTGCTATCGGTTTATCCTCGTGGCTTTGTGCTGATATTGTTTGGGCCATATATGAGATTGTCTTAGAATTAGTGCCGCCTGTTCCATCAGTTGCAGATTTCTTATGGTTAGCAGCTTATGGATTTCTTGCTTATTATCTATTTGTCACATATATTCAATTCCATAAAAAATTCAAATTTAGTAGGAGAACTTTGATTGTGAGCATACTAGGAAGTGCAATTTTTCTTAGCTACACAATAGGTCTTACTATCAATTTTGCAGATTTATCTTCCCCTCGAGGTATAGCCATGTTTGGAGTCATTAGTGCTTATCCTATCCTTGACGCAATTTTAATGGTGCCAGCGATCGTAATTTTGATAAACTTTAGAAAAGAGCCTTTATGGTTTACTCCTTGGATATGTGAATCAGCAGGTATTTTCTTAATGGCTCTGTCAGATAGCTGGTTTGCACCTATTATACTTACATCCTTTGTGAATCAATTGTGGCTCTCTTCATTGTTTTTTGCTGCACATTATCTAGTTATTGCTGCTGGATTATTGTGGTATATCAAATTCTTGGCAGCTCATGAACACGAACATGAGGATGATGATCACCCCAAATCTGACATGAGGGTGTTGAAAACATCGTCAAAAGCTATCATTACTACAGCTGATACGAATAACGAGAATAAGAACGATATATTTGAAAAAAATAAAAATAAAAATGAAGGAACGCTTTCTCCACAAGCAATTCATGGCATATCTGTCATAGCCATTATAGCTGGCCTTGTAGGAATAATAATTGTCATCGTTGCTTATACTCTATATCCAACAATGTTCTCTTCAACATCAGCATTCTTTTCATGGTTTATTAATACAAATTCCGAAGTAGTATTTTCACCTCCTAATACAGATCTAAGGCCTACAGTAACATTCGGTGCTATTCTTCCATTGACTAGTATTTCATCATCGCTAGGTGAAGCCGAGGAGGCAGCATTACAAATTGCAGTTAAAGATGTTAACGCTTATTTCTCTAAAATCAATTCTACTACAAGAATAGAACTAATTGTCAAAGATACACAAACAAATCCAGCAATAAGCTTGGAAATGCTAAAACAATTGGCAGCAAAAGGTATAAAGATAGTCATTGGTCCTGCTACTAGTGCTGAACTTCAAGCCATTAGAAAGTATGCTAATGAAACTCGTATCCTGCTGATCAGCCCATCAAGCACAGCTCCCTCAGTAGTCATCAGAGGTAATAACGAATACAATGATAGGATTTCGGGTAATAATGTGATTAGATTGGTTCCAGATGATACTCATCAAGCTCAAGCAGTATCACAACAAATGTGGAATGATGGGATAAGAGTCGTCATACCTTTTTGGAGAACGGATGTTTATGGTAACGGTCTGGTTGATGCAACGATAAAGCACTTTCAGCAGTTAGGAGGAAAAGTAATTGATGGCGTTGGATATGTACCACATACTGGCGATTTCTCAGCTAGCCTCAATAGAATAAATTTTATCATTTGGGACCAAGAATTGAAATCCTTGGACTATAAGGTAAACCAAGCTATATCCCAATATGGCGCAAACAAGGTTGGTGTATATATTGTTGCTTTCGATGAGATAGCACCTATTTTCATTCAAGCTCAGTACCATTCAATTCTTTCTACAGTAAAATGGTATGGCAGCGATGGTTCCGCTATAAACGACAATCTAGTGAGAAATATAGAAGCTGCCAAATTTGCGCTCAAAACGAATTTTGCTAATCCTATCTATGGGGTTGAAAACGATAATGACGATAAGTTCAAGCATGTAGAAGAGGAAATCCACAAAATAATAGAAAGACCTCCGAGATCCTATGCAAGTGTTGCCTATGATATTTTGTGGATTGCATCTTTGGCTGAAAATGATATTAAAACCAACGCAACACACAATGATATCGACTCCTTGAAGAAAACTTTTGAAAGGATAGCCAAATCATACAAGGGGATTACTGGGAATACAACACTTAACAGCGTAGGAGACAGAAAATATGGAGACTACGACTTTTGGGCAATAAGGGATAGCAATAATGATGGAGACAGTAATCACGAGACTTTGGCTTGGAAACGAGTCAGCAAATATATCTATAATACAACTGCCGGAGAGGGAGTTATTCAAACAATTCCAACAGGACGAGGATAACTTGAATAATAGATACCTTATCTTTCTAGGTCATCTAACTATCAATAATGTCATCTACTGTTTCTTCCTTACCATCATGTCTGTGTCCATCAAGTTGTTCTACACAAATCGTAAAACCTACGTGCGCACAGTCATCCGATTTGCAGTAATTACAAAATGGTATCCCGTTAACTAACTCAACATCGATTTCTGCAGACAACGTTGTATCATAAAGTATCGTCTGTTTATCATTTATGAATTTCATCAGAACTATTGGGTTACCTGAGGAGAGATTTCTTATCAGCAGAATTCATCCACTGCATAAAGGCTTGCGTACCGTCATCTGTAGTTTCACACCTGTTAACACTGCCATGGCTTTCGGGAGGTTCATTTAGAGTTCCTCCATTACCTTCATTGCCAGAGTTATCTTGATTTCCTTCCAACTGACTTGCCTTTCTTGTTCACGTGTAATCTGGTGAAGTATTGGCTTTGCTATTTTAACCTACCGTATTCATTATACTTTATGGGATGACTTCGATCTAGGCCGACAGTATGGAAATTGATGCAATCGTGCTTAACAAATTCCCATATTCCTTTCTAATGC
>JALZOS010000232.1 GCA_030913755.1 Thermoproteota archaeon
CTATACAACGGGTAATCGTATAAGAGTTCCATAAGGATTTGAAATGAGTTGGCATCACATTTAACCTATACCAATGCCCAAACAATATACTGGATTTCTTACTTACTGTACCTCGAAGAGTGGCAAATAAGATATGGTTTCTGTTGCCTTTGACTTGGTGAGCAGATATATCATTAGAATTAGCTGATAATTTAAATCGATTGCATTATTCTGCTTGATATAGTGTTCTGAAATGTGGAATTATTTTCGGGTCAGTTCGTCGCGAGTTCGTCATCGTATTAAACTCAGACTGGAGCAGCATATACTCACTTCATCCCCATTGGTACAAATCCCATCACATTTTTAAGCGTTCAGTTTAGATGGATTCCACTTTGAATCCAAGCGTTCCCGTAGCTTCCTTATAGTTCCTGACATCATCACAGCAGTCATTGGCTGCTCCATCATTGCAATGGTAAAGAGGATTCTTTCAAGATACTCTAAATCACAACCCAAAATCAGAATCCCACTGTGCCTGGAATGGTACGCCCTTAAATATGTCAATTCCGTGGCTAGGCTTCCAAAAAGTTCTATAAAGCGCCGCTGTATATCCCCCTTAACTTCGGTTTGAGATGTATTTGGATCGTATAATACTGCAAGATAACGACGCTTATTTCTTCTCCTTAACATTCGTAAGATCTTACCGTATCTTTTGAATCTAACCACGCCGATAATTCGGCCCAGTAATTCGCTGGAGAAATATTTAACATTGTCAGGATGGATTCAAATGTACGTGATGATACCATTCCGAAGATCGATTTAGCGCCACTTGAAATTATGAATTGACATCGAGCTGATTTACAAAGTCGGTACACATATTTAGCTTGCGATAACCACCGTCCTAAAGCGTTTGCATCTAGTCTTCTGGCATTTGCAATAGAAATTTCTAAGCCCAAGTTGGGCCTGACTTTCTTCGTTAGATTATTACGAATTCTTGAGAAATCTTGAATTGTCAAAAGATCAGTTTTGCTACCAACACCAGATACATCTTCACAAACGACCAATTGGCGAAAATTACCTTGCACGGGGGATCTATTTTTTACCCTTACTACAACGTCGAACCTCGATTTTAATTCTTGAGTGTCTTTCACTCCTATTGTTTCAATATTAAGTCTCCTAGCCATGGTAATAGCCTCTCCAATATTATCAAAATCTATTCCAAGATCTATAGCTCTGATGATAGCAATTCCCTGTAAGTCTCAGATTTATTACTTTGTTTAAATGCTTTAGATGGCCTAAATTTAATTTTAATTGAATCTTGATCTGACAGAGATACTTCTCCTCTACAAATACTCTGTTTATCTACCCTGACATACAAATTATCCTTTTCGTCTATTGATTGCTCGAGCGAGCTTAAGAGGTAGTTCTTGTTAGTTTTGTCTAACGAAGTGTATATTGTCTTGATTATCGGGCGGGCATGTACACGTTCCAAACTAAGGTTCAACAGAATTATTTGATTCCCCCAATGTCCTCTTGTATTAGTTTCCTCAAATTTATTAGAATTAAGAGAGAATACTTTGACAATTTTGGATATCACTTTGTCTTTATCCTCGGTGGCATGGATGACAACGCTGATAGTAGCCCCCCCTACCGCAGGGGGATCTCGCGCATCATTATTCATACTTTCAAAAAGGTCAAGATGGAGTATCTGGTATATTTTCTTCCCTTTGCGCTATGTTATCCTTAAACAACTTTGTGCCCTGCATTGCACGGGATTCTGGTGTAGATATCAATTTGCTCTTCTTGATTCCTGCATGACGTAAGGAAGCTACTTTCTTGCAGGCAGTGAGAAGATCCATGCTCAATTTTCCTTTCGTAACATCTCCGATAAATTGCTCAACAGTTAATGTTGGGATTTGCTCAGACAAGAGTTGTTGCGATATTATTCTTAACTGGTGCTTCTTTGAAGAATTTAATCTTCTCTGACTGAACGCCACAGTTGCTACCCTGAATGTATAGCCATCCGATGTAGTATAATCTTCAACGTAGTTTACCATTGAACTTCCACGTCTTACCAAACTCCTAAGAAATTCCTTCGCATATTCATGGCCTTTGAATAACGTCGTTGCTATCCCTTGTTCTATCTTATCTATTTCCATAAAGACTTTTATCTGATGTTGGTTCGGGTCCTGTTTGAGTATATCGTACATGGTGTTTTCAATTACTCGTCCCTTTGCAGTTTCGGGATTAGTTATTGGAATATAATTAAGATGGTTACCTCCAAAGGCATGAGGGGAATTTACTATTAACCATTGTTTATCTCGCCACTTATCCCGGACTCTGCCGCCTCGTTTGGCGCCTTTTGCCATAGCAACACAACCGTTAACCAAAATATAAGTCCTACGCCAGACGCATTGATAACAGCCATGCACATAGTCCATCCAGTATGGTTAGCAGATGACATGACTGAATGTTCTAAATTTTGTTTCTTAACTAGCGTGCAGCTCATGTAAAGAAGCACAGACTGCAGGTTTTTTTCACTAGAATAATTAATTAAGTTTGGGTATCCATATTGCGATATGTTCAAGTTAACTACGGCTTTTTCCACAATACTTGTACCGATTGATGGTTCACAACCTTCCATTAACGCGGTTAATTGTGCCATGTCGCTCTCGGTAAGGAATTCTGCACAACTTCAGGTAATTCATGTATTTGTTTCAAGACTTGGTTTTGATTTTTCTTCATAAAATGAAGTTGATCAGACTCCAAGCTCCATTCGTACTATCCTAGATAATGAGAGATCTGAATTCGAAGGTATTTTCACTAATATTAAAGACTTGGCGGAAAGTCAGTGTGTAGACTTCAGATTTGAAGTCATTGTTACTCCGGCATCCATCGTAGCAGCTATCGTCGAGTATGCTGAGAAGAACAGCGCTGATCTTATTGTTATGGGTACAAGAGGACTCTCAGGACTGAAGAAAATGATGCTTGGCAGCGTTGCCTCTGGTGTCGTCATATGTTCCTCTTGTCCAGTATTGATTGTTAAATAATGATTTTAAAGGAAATAAGAAGGGTCACAAAAATTCCATCTCCCATTCTGCTCTGTTAGCTTTAATGATCTAAGTACTATCAAAAAAAATCTTTAGACTGAACCAGCTTACAAAACAAAAATGTAAAGAGGGCGATATTACCGTATCAGACTATATTTCAGCCATCAATTGGCTTTCCATCAGATGAATATTTTACTTTTTTTTCTCCAGAAACACCAATGAGAGGGTTTGAACTTAATCTCCGTGCTCTCGCTGCTCCACAAATAATACCCCACCCTATGAAACAACCTGCGGTTATTGCGTATGCAATAAGTTCGTCAGCCATTTTCGCAATTGTATAATGAAGTAGATCCTTAAAAGCATTTATGAATTCTAAGTTGCGAATAGTACTATTTGTTTAAATTTATAAAAACAAGACGAATCAACTGTGCATATTGCAACTTCTTAATGCAACTCCCAAATTTCTCTTTCCTTCATGTTTTCTCCTAGACGATTTTTCCAGCCTCACAACATTTCACACATTATATCGATAAAGCCTCACACTCTGCCATAATCTAGTATGGAAACATAAGGACTAATAAAACGAAGACAAAAGAAAATCAATCCATCAAACTAGTCAGGCTCCTCCTGTTGGAATCTAATTACACGTGGTTCTTTCTAATTCACATGATTAAGAAATCCCCGGCATATAAGCGATAGTTATACCAATCTAGATCCCAACGATTTCTTTTTCTAGCAATTTCTATTGCGTATCGCAAATTTAAAAACACCCCAGGGATAGCAATTATACAGTTCAAAATGCCACTGACAAATTCGAATGACCTGTGTTTGCGCTTCCTTAATTTAAGTGGAGAAATAAGATTCGTAGGAGTAATTGATAGAATGGGGACCCTGATTGCAGGTGGTATGAAGGAAGGGATTGAATCATTGGAAAAAGAAGAAGAGTCCCTGAAGCTATATTTAGGATATGCGTTTAATAATGCAATGCGTCAGGATTTTGATCCAACCTTTGGAAAAGTCTTGTATACTGTGTCAGAGAGAGAGAAGCTTAAATTGGCGACTTTCCCTTTCGGTGAAAATATTCTTTTGGTTTCTATGTCCAAACAGGCCCCTCACGATGAAATTATCGACAATATACTGGATATTTTGAGAAAATCCTCTTAGTGAAGATCTAGCAGAATAACTTGACATTTTCTAAAATTATTAGTTTGTAATAAATAGCACTTCTCTTCATTACATGCAGTTCCCATTTTCATCTAAAACAATCATAACATGCATGTAATAGAGAATCTGAAGAAATGCGAAGTTACGATGTAGGTCGCAATGTATGAGATCTTCCAAGAAAAACGGTCTGGCACTTGACCAATTCAATTAAACCGTCATTTTATTAAAGCCAGGATTAAACTATTCACCCATCACTTGGACTACAACCTTCCTATGCCGAGGTCTCGTATCAAATTCTAAAAGAACTACTTGGTGCCATGTTCCTAAAGCCAGCTTCCTGTCCACGAATGGGATCGTTAAATCCGGACCAAGTAATGAAGATTTTAAATGTGAGTGACCATTCCCGTCATGCCAGGTCATATTATGTTTGTATATCGTATCCTTGGGAATCAACCTAGACATCATTTCTGGAAAATCAACTTTCAAACCCGGCTCAGACTCTAGTAGTAATCGCAGATGTCGAGCCCGATACAAATACTTTTAGAATGCCTCTATCTAATTTGCTTTCCGTTACCACCTGCGATATCTTATCAGTAATATCTATCATGTCATTCTCCCCATCAGATGATATTGAAATTATTTTTGAAAACACCGTCATCTAAATTATTCATACTAACTATATCACTATTAGTTTTTCGAACGTATTTTCCTTCCTTTAGAATAACTGGATGTAAAATTTTGTAAATCTCATTATGACAGCTGCATGTAGTGGACAAAGTGCCTTGAGATCCAACCTCCCTGCAACTTCGAAGTCTTTCCAATCGATTGATCTCAACCAATGAACAGTCGAGAAATCCGCCCGTGGGAGTAGAAAATCGATGCTAGTTATGAGCTTGTGCATTTCATTTGAAGCATTCATGGAAATTGTAATCAGCTCGTTTATCTCCACCTATGAGATTATGATCGAGTGTTTTCTTTGAAGAATATACCTCGCTGTAGTAACTCCCCCCCTTGGGGATGGGATTTAACGCTAATTTATGTATCCAATTGTTTGCAATCTTTGAATTCTATGTACATCTCCCCAAATGAATGTCAATTACATAGTATACCATAGGACAACATACAACGCCTATGTGTTGATTATTAAGAGAAAGTAATCAATCTTTCTCAAACATGTATAGAGTTACCGCTGCTTGTCAGTGTTCAATTTCAAATTTCTAAAATACTCGACGTTTCTGATGCATTCAAAAAGTCATGAATTATTAGATGGAATAGCGGTCGGAAATTGTGAAATCTTAGTCCAAGTTGACGCGGGTTAAACTATAAAATTGACACATTCGCCTACAAAAATTCGATACAAACTAAACACGATGAGTATAGGGAAAACCATGGGCTACGTTTGAAAGTTGTATAGCCATTAATTCAAGTGAACTATCAGATTGTGTAATTTTCTCTTCTCCCAGATCATAAGGGACACAATTCCTCCTATCAAAAGTAATTCCACTGTTTTAGCTAGAATTCCAGCTATGTCTACGATTTCTGGTGTATTTGTAGGAGAAAGGGGTGGAGGGAATAATAGAACGTAGATGTAAAGCCCTACCAAAACTCCTGTTCCAATCAGACCGAAGAGGTTAACAAGTAGGGTTTTTCTGTATTTGGCAATAAGAGAATACCTGTCATAACGAGATTCTGTGTCTCCTGCAAGGTTAACAAGTATGTATAGTATCCCATATGCAACCTGTACACAGGCTGCAGAAAGCAGGAACACAGAGTAGTAGATTTGCTGTGAACCATGTTCAGGAAAGATTGCGAGATGGACTAGGCCGCCGGCAATAGCCAGTAACATAATACCATACTTTATGACCTCACGGTTCTGTGATTTTTTTGATCGAGCATATTTTTGTCCTCTATGGTATGAAGTACCCAAGATTATGCCAAGAGTAACTATGGGGAATATTACAGCAATTGCGAAGAGCGAATTGCGTATGTTGCCCCAATTGTTTGAAATTGTTATGTTAAAAATAGCTCTATCACACGCACAGCCGCTGTTGCTACCTAAAATGGATCTAGGAGGATCAATTTGGCCATAGTCTATCTTCGCATTGTCACTGGCCACAGTCAGGACAATCTGGTAGTTGCCAACACTAGGAAAGGTGTAATAATACTCAAAATCTCCTATCTCGTGTAACGTCCATGGAAACGCCTTTATTCTTTTTCCCGAAATTTCTTCATATATTTCGACCATCGTTGCAATGTTGTAAACATCATTCCCACTGAAATCCTGAATGCTAAACATTATCTGCGTGGGATAATCTGGTGGGGCATACTCAGGATCTAAGGCGAGATATGGATAATATTTTCCAACACCGTCCCTGTTAGAACCCCCATTATAATGTGGAGTATGCGATAGGTGAGCAAAGGCGTTTATAAAAACTATTCCGTTAAGGAGTAATGCAGCAGCCAACAATAATAGTGACGTCCGTAGCCTTATCTGTGCCTTTCTTTTCAAGATTTGTAGAGTCTATTTGACAGCATAAGATCATATAAGTCGTTATGCCGCGTTAATGTTGACATCCCAATAAAAGAAATAACCATAGAATACCTTATGGAAAAACCACAGATGTCCATCATAGTTATGATGTCCACCATTTGTGGAAGGATGGTCCTAAAACATAAAATCACAACGAAATTCGAACAGAATAGAAGAGAAAGAATTTAAGGCTTCTTAATTTAATTGAACTCTCTAACGCTATCATATGAATTCATTAAAAATCACAGAAGTCTTGGAAAATTTTCCCTTTACGGCAATACGGGATCGCCAGCGTAAGGTAGTCGAGGACATTTGTAATGCTTTCAATTCAGGATGTAAACACATAATATTAGAGGCCCCCACCGGATTTGGAAAAAGTGCTGTAGGTATCTCGCTAGCAAGAACTCTTGGAACCAGTTACGTTTGTACTGCGACAAAGGATTTGCAATCTCAATATGCAAGAGACTTCCCTTTCTTAAGGGTTGCCAAGGGAAAAAATAACTTTCCTTGCCATGTAAAAGAGGATTTTGTTAGAATCAATAAATACAAATGCGGAAGTTGTCCGCCAGGTACGATTGGTGAATGTAACCACGTCTCCTGCGATTATGGTCCATGCTTACATGACGAGACTATGGAAGGTCCCGGTTGCAAGTACCGGACGTTTCTTAATGATTATATAGTTCTCAACGCTGGTAAAATAGACGAGAAAGTCCTACTCGGTTCTGAGAAACAAGAATATCTCAAGAGACAATATTCACAATGGCTGCACATAAAAACTCTTGGACTTGGTACAGGTCAATGGTCACCCTGTGAATATTTTGATCAGCTCAGTAAGGCA
>JALZOS010000329.1 GCA_030913755.1 Thermoproteota archaeon
ATCTTGTTTCATTCAGATTTCTGCCATCCGTCTTGTGAATTGGTACTTGAAAGGAGATTGTAATAATCTTCCTAATTATTTCATGGCCATAGGAGTTTGTGGTCTAATTTGGATCCAGACCAAATACTCAAGAGCAAGAGCAAATATAGACCGAAGCTGAAGAATCAGAGCTTATTCCCATATTGTTAATTCGGGCAAATCTTTCATCTTTAATTGTAATCTTGATGTAGATCCCTGATTTAATCTTCCCATAACCTTCTTCGTTGTTAGTAGAATTACCAGGGATCATTTCTACACATCTTATTAGATTATTCCTTAGATTTGTGCCATACCTCCATGGACGAACATGGAATGAGGAGAAACACCTAAACTCAATTGTCTCTATACATTACCATAACAATACTTGACAATTAAAGATCTAAGGGCACAACTAAGTTACAAACTCCTGAGCACAATGATCTCGATGGGCTAAAGAATAAACCATTCTGGATCTGGGATCACGAACAACATGATTCCGCGAACCTAGTCAAAGAAGACCCTCTAAAGTAATTCACCTTCAAGCAAGGGGGAATTTATAACATTGGGTGTCCAAGTTATAATGATATGCTTGAAATTCTTGTCATTTGGGGATGTCTGCCTGAAATAACAAATGATTGTATTGATATGACAAACGCATCGAGTACCTACCTCAGTATTCTTGTAGGAGCAATAATTGGTCTCGCTATAACTTGGTGGATCTACAATAGACAGAAGAAGATTTCGGATAAACAAGATGTAGGTCTAAGACACATCAAAGATTTGGAAGAGAGCCATGAAAGGATATTAAAATCAATTGAAGGGTTTCAGAAACATCAAGAAAGAATTCTGAATCAAATACTCAGTTTAGATAAAAAGATTGATTCTGCAATCGAAAACAAGCATACGTAATAATCTAATAAATCATATCGATAAAAATATCTAAAAGTTAACACGGTTTTATAATCGGTCTAGCGGCTATGTCTTAATCCTCCCAATAGTAATGATCGCAATTGTTCCCAGGATGAGCTGTAACATTCGAAGTCAAGGGGAAATCCGATTGTTTCCATCGAGTGGCTATCGCGATCTCCGAATATCTAGAATTCAGTGATAGCCAGTCCTACATAGATACCTTAAAGCGCCTTGGGGACGACAAGAAAGGTGGTTGAGGATCGCGTAATTGAATGAGTATGAATGAATGCAATTATTTCACAGCCATCTAGAAATACTCGAAAAGCTCAAATAATTTCAAATTCTGCCTTGAGAAACTAAATCAATTTAGGTTCAAGTTTGGAAATTGATGACCATTCTGGACAGATCTAATGTTAGACTGAAAGTTACTGGTTTGTCACAGATGAAATCGTAATAGAAACTGAAAGTAATGTACTATTACTGCAAAATAAAATCAAATTTAGAGGATTATCATGTTTGATGGAAAAAGATGTGCAAATTTAACTAGACCCGGAAAAAGTTATATACAAAAAAGCCCTTGAAAAAGCAATGAGTAAAGTAAGAATTATCAAAATGTCCGTTCAAGTAGCATTGATAGCTAGCCTGGTTATTGGCGCAATTTCAATGTCGTCATTTGGTGGGGCGTCGGCACAAAATTCAACCATGGCACAAAATTCAACCATGGTGGGAAGTTCTGATACCTCAAAAGGATCGGGTCACGTAGAATTATCAAAGGTAGCTACAAGCACTACAACCATAACAGGTCAAGCAACATTTGTAGGTGGATTTGATACGACATATAGTATAACAGGATCACCGTGGGATATAAAGAATTCAAGGGACCTCATAGTTTCGTCGGTCCAAGACGACTTTGGAAAGTCCTCTACGATAGGGTACATTAAAGCCTCGGGATTCACAGAAGGTACTTCCAATATGACTGGTTTAGCCAATCCTTTTGTGAGTGACGAGCAGATAAATCAAAAGATTCAAGAATTACTGGATAAGTCGATAAAGGCGGCCTCAGACTCAAAAACGGATCTGGTTCAGATTAAATGCATATTTGGAAATAGCTTGGGCCTCTTTTCCTGTCTTGAATATCCACTAGTTGGATAAGGAGATTACCATCACTGTACAATCCCCTTTTTTTATCTCCATTCTTTTTTCAGAGCTATTTACAGGATTGGCCTGTAACACCTATCACTTGTCAACGGTCAGCGTCTCATGTCCGAGAAATGACCACG
>JALZOS010000337.1 GCA_030913755.1 Thermoproteota archaeon
GGCCATAATACCGGACCAATTTATGTGGGCTATACCATGGTTATTATTCTTCGCGCTCACGGTTGGATTTGGGCAGATAGTCTTTGCATACAATTTGTTAAGGACTCTAGGAAGGAAAACAACATCAGAAGAACACCTATTTGTCAAAAATCATGGAGAGCGAGCATTGAGAGAAAAGGATATTATTCACACAGGAGAGACATCTACCTTATAACTTACATCTCATGTAACAACTTAGAGATACAGGGTACTGTGCACATTCTCTCACTTAACTTACATGTCTTAGTTCTAGAATAATGTTAAATATTTCGAATCGATCGTACAGTGCAGTTGGCTAACCGTCCTTCCAGACTGCAATCTAGAAGTCCTTTGAAATCATGCTTGTACGTGTTTGTACTAGGTAGTTTGATGATCATTTCTTTACAAGACTCTGTTCTTAGACTATTGGAGTCTGATCTGGGAAATCACATGATTCTTGAACACACTTTATTCTTTTTAATCGGTTATCTGGGAATAAAGACCTCAGAGACTATTCTCAAAATTCTCTTTGCAAATATAAAGAATAACTCCGGCCACCATGGTGCGAATGGTACAAGTTGGCAACAGACTTTAATCAGATATTGGACGGGCACAATCAGGTATCTGTTTACGATAAACAGGAGTCCTTTCATACCGCTGATATCTGCAATTATTTTGTTGATTTTTTGGCACGTTCCCTCTGTATTCGATTATGCGGTGTTTGATGGAGAAGTCCATTTGTTACAACACGTATCATTTATCGTAGTTGGGATACTATTATTCCTTAGTATACGACAACTTGGAGAGTCACTAACTTTGTATCTTCTTATTTCGTCAGTAGGTATGATGATATTGTCGGGCTTAGTCTTGGCTCTTGCCAATGGAAGGATTTACGTTCCGTACACAATAACCAGCCACAACATTGCAGGAAATTATATGCTGGCGATGTCTATTGCTATAGCTGTAATTGGTTTGCCAGTTTATTTGATAAGTAGGACTCTTCTCCACATTCGCACGATCACGAAACAAAGATGACGTCAAATACACGAGATAAACTAGATAGAGAACCAACAAGTTACCTGGACAAACTTTAAAATATATGCAAACCTACTTTTTTGTGGATAGAAGTAGTAATAGGTTAGACTTTCTTTTTTTGAAATCCAAGTCCAACCTTATAGATGGAGTGCCTAATGATACCTTTTGCGGTAGGTTAGGGAGGACTAATTAACGAATTATCAACCAAGAATCTTCTAATTAGATCAAATACAACAGAAGGCTTTTCAACAAATGGTGCATGACCTGCATGTTCTATTTTTGCAAGTTTTGATCCGACTATATTCCCGCTAAATATTTCAGCGTGTTCCATTGGAATTACCCTATCCTCAACTCCCCAAATTATGAAAGTTGGAACCTTTATTTTTCGAAGTCTTTCAGGACGGATCTGAGTAGTAGCACTATTCTCGAGAGTTAGTGTAAATGCATTTTTTGCAGCTTCATTTGAAATATTATTTATGAATATCTCAGTAACTAAAGGAGAAACAAATAGCGGATTAGCAACCATCTTTCTAAATACGGATATAGCTTTATCATACGAAGGATTCATAGCAACATCCAGATATTCTGCCAATAATGGTGTTGGTTTGTCAAGCGTCCCAGATGAATCCACTAGTACCAATTTTCTGGCTAGTGTAGGATATTTTATAACAAACTCGCATGCAATGTATCCGCCAAGTGAATGTCCGACCAGAATGATCTTATTGTATTTTGTCATTTCTTTTCGAATAAATTCTCGAAGGAATTCAACGAATTCAGGTATATCGTAACTTAGGGATGTAGGTTTGTCACTTTTTCCAAATCCGACGAGATCTATCGCATAAGCAGTAAAGTAAAATGATAAAGCTTCGGGTAGGTCCATCCACCTGTCAGCAGCAGAACCTAGACCGTGAATAAAGAGAACAGCATAAGTGTTTTCCCCATCTTCAGACCTGATATATCTTATTCTGTGTCCCCAGACCTCCGTAAAGAACTCTTTCATTTCATTTTTCAGATAAAATGTCTGACATTAATAATTAACCCGGTAGTTATGCTAACTGTAATCTGTAAGATTCCCAACCAAAGCGGTTTTGTTTCAACCTTTAGTAATATTTCAGAAATATACATTATCAAACTATAAGAAATGAAAGCCCCATTATGAAACGACTTTTGAGAATATTTTTGCACGAAAAATTATCGTACTTTCTTACTCAAAGATTCAGTCAGTCTCTTCAAGGCTGCCGAGGCATCGAATCTGTCAAGATGAACGTTAATTAGAACAAACTCTGTGCTGTCTTCCTTTGCCTTTCCCAGAGCTGACTCGAACTCTCTGTCATTATGGACATCAAAGCTGACACCTACTTTCAGAAGCTCGATAATTTTGGAATAATTCCAGGGGTATAGATCATTAAATGGACCATCAAGAATAGTTCTTTCTGTTCTGTAGCCATCGTTATTCAACAATATAATAATGGGATTCAGTTTTTCACGCGCAACTGTGCTAAGCTCTGTTCCTGTCATCTGAAACGCTCCATCCCCGACAAGAACAATAGGTCTTATGTTTGGATTGGCAAGCTGAGCTCCAATTGAAGCCGGGATGGCAAAACCCATCGATAGATAATATGCAGGGGACAAGAATTCCGTTCCTTTATGAATCACGAGATCAAGTCCCCCAAACAGCGCATCACCAACATCAGCTATAACCATGTAGTCTGGCGTTAAGAATTCATTTAGACTACTAAAAAGCCCGTCAACAGTTATTTTGCCTCCATTTAAATGACGATGTTGCAAAGCTAATTTTCTTTCACGTTTCCAACTGGTGTCTATATTTCGTTTTCTCAAATCGGCATTGTTCAGTTTTTCGAGAAAATCACGCATTTCGACATTTTCGTAGTTGTGATGTTTGATAGTTAATTTTGAACTTGTGATGTTTATTGTCTTACCTTGCTCCACTGGTGTGGGAGAATTTCCAAAATCAATGTCGGTCATAAAGGTACCTACTAGCAGAACACAATCACTTGATTCAACATAATTTCTTACGAGTGGGTAGCCCATCGCTCCTTCATAAACACCCAAGTATGAAGGATGGAGTTCATTTATTACTGACTTGCTCAATGGGGTCGATACTACAGGTATATTCGTTTTCTCGAGGAACTTTAAAAGTAATTCTTGCAATCCAAATCTTTGTACTTCAACTCCTGCAACAATAACGGGTATGTGCGCAGAATTTATCATTGAAATGGCCTCTTGTAGCGCTTCTCTAATTACAGCAGGGTCTGAATTGAACTCTGGTACAGAGCATATTCTTGGATTTGAAATCGTCTTGTATACTATATCCCTTGGTAACTCGATATAAACTGGCATTTTGTATCTTATTGCTGCCGAGAGAACTCGTTCTATTTCCGCAGGGGCGTCTTCAGGATTATCTAATATTGTAGAAGCAATTGTTACGTTGCTAAAAATATCCCGTTGCGTGTTGAAATCACGTACTCTATGATGCAGTAAGGGAGTTTTCTTTTTTTCCGACAGACCAGGGGATCCACTTATGACAACCACCGGAGACTTTTCAGCATATGCCTCAGCCGTAGAATTCACTATCTTGAGTCCACCGACACAATAAGTAACACAGACTGCCCCCAGCCCTCTAACCCTTGCGTAAGCATCAGCTGCAAATCCTGCACTTTGTTCATCGCAGGTGTTGATGATCCTGATCTTGCTTTTTGCCAGCTGATCATAAAATCCAAGCACGTAATCACCTGGAATACCAAAAATATGATGAACATTAAGGCTGTACAGCTGATCTATAAGGTATTCACTTAAAGTAGTATGAGCTTTCGGTGATTCCATAGTATCAGAAGAATAATAGGTCATAGATTTAGATTTTGGTCTGAAGAATAAATTTCGTCCCTCTTGTTCATATTGATACGTTGATATTGATATGTTCAAATGAATATCCAGTAGACTTCATCTGCCGGCTGAAGCTACGGTAACATCTATGCTAGCGAATGAGTAATGAACTAGCCAAAATTCTGATCCTAATAAGGCCTAGTTACAACACTTCTACCGAGGCAGTAGGTTTCTAACGTCTTCTGGCTACTATCGTATGCGTCTGATCGACATACCATCTAACCTTGTCCTTAAAACCAGCCCACCAGTCAAAAAACATTTCGCTAGTTTCCGCTTCAAACAACAAGAAACCATTATACTCTGTGCCCCATGCATGATCATACTCTCCAAGAAGCTCGATACCAGCAGGAAGACTATTTTTTAGGTCATGCCATTCCTTGTTAGCCTTCTCCTTCTCTTGGTCATTCATGGATCTAAACCTATAAAACACCAGCATTGTTGAAGTCATATCCCTTACGCTTCCCATCTAACGTATTAATCTATCTTCGCAGTACAAATTTGAGCGCAGCAGAAATCATGGACTAATGAGGAAAGAGAGGTTTAATCGATGGATTCAACATAACGAGTCTGCTGTTTATCTTCCCTGGCAAATCGTTACCATAGATTACCAATATCTCATCTCCCTGTCCTATAACATAATTACTTATTGAATTGACTTGATTGCCATTCAAAAAGAATTTTAGCTTTACTTTGTCATTACTACAATACTTTGTTCCATTATCAAGGATAAAGCAATCACGAATTATGTTCATGCCCAAACTGTTCAAAAAGTGCAAAAATGGTATATTGGATGCATGTCTGTGAATAGTTTACCATCCCCATTTTCGACATGAATCAATGGGATTTGAAGTTGATACTTTTCCTGAGAAAAGTCAATTGTCGAGTTGTTGAGGACTACCGAAAATGTTGCATGCTGATGATCAGAGTTAACAGGACCGTAAGATGTAGATGATTTACCATAACCAGCATTAATAAATTCGATCGAGTTTATCATTTTTTTAGCGATTGGGAGATTCCTATCAAATTGATCTGCAAAAGCAAAGTATTGTATGAAATAAACTTGGCTTCCTCGAAGTGTCCCGACTTCAAGTGTCTTCAATGTACTTGTGGAGTTATACCTTTCGCTGTACAAAATTGAGTAGGCTTGCAATCCGCCGAGTTTATTATTCATGGACATCGTAAGTAGCTTGAATTCGTCATCATTTTGTCTGTATTGATTTATCGTGTTTGCAACGTAATCTCCAATACTGTCAGGGCTGTCCAATTTCTCTATTTCTATCACGAAATCACCAAAGAGATCATCGGGATTATTGTAGAAATAAACCACCCTTAGTGGATTTTCAGATATGTTATCTGGAACTTCAAATTCCCACTGTTTCGGAAATTCGATTCGAATTCCAAAGGTTGAGTTTTCGTATATTACAAATTGTGCGCTCTCGACATCGGATGCTGTGATGT
>JALZOS010000359.1 GCA_030913755.1 Thermoproteota archaeon
GGAGTTGGTAGAAGCCGTAATCAATCTAATGCAATGGATGAGAAAATGGTCCAAGTCAAAATCTAAACTTGCAATTGGGTCCGATTGATTAACACCAGTATTGCTTTTTGATAAAACATAATTTCACAAATTGAAGGTGCAGCTTTCGCTATGCGAACCAATAACCCTGTGTATGGGTAGCTCGATTTTGTAACATGGCATTAGATACTAAGAAGTTTACAATAAATTTCAAGCTCGCGTCGCTTTCAAATCTACATTCAGGTCCAAATTGATTTCCCATTTTCACTTTGTCACCTCTTGATACATGCTATACAAAGTCTAGACTCAGGCGGAAGAACTCCCCGTAACCTATTATCCGCAAGTAAAGAATCGTGATAAAATCCCAATGCAACTAGACTGTTTTAACGTAGATGGGACACAGTAAAAGAGAGATATTGTTTCGTTCTCGTACTCAATATATACGTAAGCAAGCCATTCCATTGACAAGCAACATCATCAGACAAGATTTTATGAAACGTTATAGCGTAGATAATCTATTGCAGAGTAGATAGAAAAATGAGGTACAACATATTGGAGACGCACGATTTCATGTGTCGTTTATGTGCAACGAGATGGTTAGCGTATGCCGAGAATAACATTCCATGCAGTAGTTCATTAAATGAGGATGGAAGACACAATTTTAATTTTAGCAAACCAATTAAAATAAATCAACCGGAAAAGCAATCCAGTACGCCGGAAGTACAAGAAGGCAAAATCACCTTTCAATGATTGGTGTTTGGTCAAAAAACCTTTGGTCATGCGATTTTGGCCAATTCTTCGCCACAGTTCATGCAGGGATTTGAGATGACTTCAATGACTAGGGTTTGCCAGTAATGATGAGACACTAGTAGTACTGCCATAAAAAGTGTACTCTCGTACGAGAAATTCTTCTTTTTTTATTCTCATAGCCTCTTTTCAAAGCCCAATGCGTTGTGTTGAAATCCTAATTTCTTGTAAAAATTATGTGAATCAACTCTGTCATTTCTAGATTCACGCCTTATTCGATAACACTTCTTTGTCTGAGCAACTGATTCACATTTCTTGATCAAACGTATACCTATCCCCTTGTTTCTATACTCTTCAGAACCTACTAGTTCTGGTACCCATAATTCCGTAAAGTATTGATTAAGCCTTTCAAGTAAAATGAACGACAATAATGCAATTACTTTTGAACCAATAGATGCTATCAAGATCCCACGATCGCTTCTGTTAGAATTCACATAACTATCGATGAGCATACGAAATTTTCTTTTCTGGTTTCTGTCCCTAGGTTAAGGCCTATCAAGTTGTTCCAAGAGATCAATTATGTCATTCGTATCTGTTGCCTTGGCATATCTTATCCTTGCCTTGTCTTCATTCATATTGTCTAAACCATTATCGGATATGATGTATAAACCAGTTGGATATGACGTTTGCCAATTTCTGACAGGAAGGAATACGAAATAAACTCTTCGTCTATTTGCTTCACCTGTTCCGTCGTAAAATGTTTAGCACCTACCAAGTCGCGATTATTAGAAGATTTTTAGCCTTTTTACTTTCCTTTATGACGAACTAATCCAATCATTCGCTTTTCCGTGACATTTCCCAGATCGAAAACTAAAACTTAGTATATATGCCTAAATCCTATCTTGTCATTCCATCCTTTGATTGGCTGAGTTTTTAAATGGTTGCCTCAAGTCAATCAGTCAATCAATCAGCAGCAGGCAAGTGCTAGAAACAAAAACGTCTAAGTCATCGAAGATGGGATTTACATAGATACCTGCGATTAGGAACGTATTTCACGAGGGTATTTTTTGAATAAAATTCTATTCCTAGATTTCATCTCTTTGACGACCGCCTGTCGCTTAAGTATCAGAATCAATCACAAGTCACTGGATTTATGGCTAAACAAGTCAAAACCACGTCACATTTGGTCAAAGGTGCTTTATATCGCATAAACTACCCTATCGTTGATGACAAGTTACTCATGCAGATGAGTTCTTCTGCTTTGAAATCAAAACACCACCTATCAAGTATAGACAGAATGATATTGAAAGAAATTCTTTCAACCAATGAAAGGAGAACGTCAGAATTTCTATCCAAAAAATTAGGCATCCCTTTAACCACAATTCAGAGGAGACGTAGGCGATTGGAAAAAGAATTCTTGTATTCAAATTATACCTTGTCTCTAAAAAAATTTGGTTGGCGGCGTGTAGATTTCTTTATTTCAACTATTAATGGGAAGACCGATGATGTAGCAAAAGATCTTTTGGCTTTAAGGCAGGTAATATTTGTAGGAAAGAGCATAGGGCAGCAAACAATTGATTTGAGAGTGGAAACCATAGTTAAGGACAATAGTCAAATTCTTGACCTTATGGAAAGTATAGAGGCTATGGATGGAATTAGGGACGCGGTATGGAGCGAGATTGTAAAGGTAGTAGGGAAGAAGATATCCATTCCGAGTTACATCATAGACCAACTCTAGACTGGACTACCATGTGCATGGAAATTTTATAACGCTACTAGGCATTTCTATCCCCAATTATGAATTAATCTTCCACTTGATTCTTTGTTAGTGCCAAACAATGAAATTCATACATCTTCGGATGTCGGTAAAGAGTTAGTAGATGATAAGACTC
Organism: Thermoproteota archaeon; assembly: GCA_030913755.1. Taxonomy (GTDB): domain Archaea; phylum Thermoproteota; class Nitrososphaeria; order Nitrososphaerales; family Nitrososphaeraceae; genus TA-21. Next base: position 2,658 of record JALZOS010000359.1, read on the forward strand.
TAAGGAACCGAAATGTTGTAAATAAAATCTTCAAAGAAATTCTAGTTCAAATTCCCTAATATCAGATTATTATAATCCTTCACAGTTGTTTTTTCCTTTATTCGTTATGCGAACGTTTCCCTGTCGCGTATCTCCGACAAATTCGAAATC
>JALZOS010000364.1 GCA_030913755.1 Thermoproteota archaeon
TGCGATTTCAAACCAAACGAAACTAAGCCCTGGCGCTTAAAAGATCTTAGTAAGTTGAGCAAGCTACTACAACTATTACAAAAACAAAATGACTTGGACATCGGGACTTGGTAGCGGAATGCTAGCGTATTATGAATACTTTAAAAGTTACGTTCCATTCTGGAAGTATTTGACTTTCGTTGGGAAAAGGATTTACGTCTTCCAAATAATTCTTAAATATCGGTAAAACTACTTTTACGTATTGCCTTGGGACATATCCTCATTAATGGGTTACCAGTCAGGTTAAAAGTAGTATGCAAGTCAGAATTTTGATGCTCTCAATTCTCTTCTCTTTGTTTTCATTATGCGCAACATTTTTTATGTCAGAATACCTAGACATAGTTCCCGTATATCTGCCTGTATTTGCCCAAGACAATGAGGTATATTTTCCAGATGACTTGTTAACCAATAATTCAGCAACAATCAATGGTGACTCAAATCAATCCGCAGAATCTGAACAGCCTTTGCCCCCCGCTTCATCTGAGTCAGAGGGAAGTGGTTGCGTACCTTCTCCTCTGCAAAATAGCAATGAATGTTTCGCAACATATGAGAACTCTACATACGGAATAAAAATTAACTATCCAAGTACTTGGAATAAAGTTACTCCATATTCTGATGAAGAGTACACGACTGTATTTGTACAAGAATTCGACCAACCAGACTCAAGCGCCTATGTAATTGTGGGCGTAGATTACTTTAATTTCGAAGCCACTCCTTCAACCTACCTCGCTCGACTAATTCAAAACTACAGAACACAGCTCAAGGATTTCACACTACTATCGTCAGATTTGAACTCTGTTCAACTAGCAGGGATTCTAGGTTATGCGATTCTTTATACATATACTGGCGTTAATGACGAAGTAATATTAACAAGACAGCTAGGGGCAGTAATTCCGGGAACTGCCACAGCATATCAAATTACATACTCAGCTGAAGTAAGTGAGTATCCTGGATATGAAGACAACCTGAATGCAATGGTTGATTCTATAGAGCTGCACTTAAATGGTGTAAATGTGACTGCGCCATCTAACTTGCAAGATCTAGACTACTTTATTCACGTCTATGATGGAGGAGTGATTTAAGAATCAATGTCTTGCTATGGCCTTATTAATCAGATTAGATTGAAGAGTTCTGATCTGTTAATCCATGCTAAACAGGCTGCAGATTGTAAAGAATATTCATCATATGTGTTAAAACAAAACCAGAAAAGGGACTTGTTACTCTCCATTTCGATACTTGCCGTAACCGTGTTCCTGTTTTATCTTATGTCTTACCATGCAGTTTTTGCTGCTCCTGTTCCTAGTTTAGGATCCAATTCTACTACAAATAATATCTCCAATTCAGAAAGGTCTCAGGAACTGTTTGATAAGGTCAAGAATTCTGTAGTAAGAATAGATACATTAGTTCAGTACGCTAATCCTCGTATCACCGTGAATGACAAACCTTTCCTTGCAGAACCATCCGGTTCAATTGGATCGGGATTCGTTTACGACGAGAGCGGAAAGATCGTTACAAATTATCATGTTGTACAAGATGCCCAAGCCATTCTGGTAAAATTTCTGAATGGTAACGGTTATAAAGGCACTATTGTTGGTGTGGAACCTCTTATAGACTTGGCAGTTATTCAACTGGACCCTTCTGCGTTATTCAGAGAAAAGTTAGAGCCTTTGTCCCTAGCCCAGCCTTCAGAAATAAGAGTCGGAACTCCGGTCGTGGCTATAGGCAGCCCTATTGGTCTGACAGGATCAATGACAGAGGGCATAATAAGTCAGGTTGGGAGGATTCAAAAAGCGTTATTTTTTCCAGATTCGTGGGTTGGAGATTTGATTCAAACTGATGCTCCCATCACCCATGGGAATTCTGGCGGTCCGCTGTTAAATTTTGATGGAGAGGTCGTTGGTGTAAACGATAGGGGAGTTAGCGCTGACATAAGCACTCAGTCAATAGAACCCAATATTGGACTTGCTATCTCATCAGGAACGGTCAAACGAGTAGTGGACTCGATAATATCAAATGGTAGTTACAGTAGCCCGTACCTGGGAGTAATTATTTCAGATATTCCTGCTTTTTTCCCAGAAAAAGTCGGCTTAAGTGAGGCTAAGGGTGCCTATGTCTTGTCGATCTTACCTGATGGTCCAGCCTCTAGAGCGAAAATTGAATCAGATAATGTTATAATAAAAGCCGATGATATATTAATAAAAGACAAGGCTGATCTCATAAATTACATACAAACCAAGTCCCCAGGTGATAAGCTAGCGTTAACAATAATTGATAACGGTGGAGTAACCAAGGAATATGACTTGAATTTGGAATTCACGCCTACAGAATTCGGTGGCTAGTTCCTTGTTGATTAAAGTAGAATAGATGACACATCCTCCTAGGTCTAAGCATGGGAGTACATGACACATCGTTTAACCTCTAACACTTTTGGTTATTGAGTATATTCGTCAACGATATCTCCAATCGTGTTAGTGGCCGCGCCCGAACATTCTGCTCCATCCCCGCAATTATTCTCAACTAGACTATACTGTTTAACGATAACGCTTTGTGAACTCAGTTGGTTATTGTTACCCTTAACGTCCTTTGGCGCCTTACCGCTTTTGATGTTCGACCTAGTCGTATTAATGACGCCTGCTTCGACACTTTGTATTAGGGCGATTGTTACTACTCCACCAAGTAATAATATGACTGTAGTAATTGCCAGCAGTGATTGTTTCATTGCAATGTTTTTGTAAATTTGGCTTATAGAGAGTGCAATTATCAATGCCCTAAGATATCTTCGAAATATTATACGCAAATTAATTTGGATAAATGTTTATGAAGAAAAAGTATTGGAAATGAGATCTAACTTGCAGAAATTATCATATGATATTGAAGTCACGAGGTTTTTATGCCTCGAAAGGTGGGATTAAAACCGAGCTCAAAAAGTTCAAACCATATATCTTGGAAATTATCCTTCTCATATGAAATGAATTATGGTTCGACAAGTGATGTAATATCTCCGATAATTATATTTTTTTATGATGATGACTTGTCTGTTGGGCAAGTCATACTCGGTAACTAATTTCATCGACTGCAAACTTAATTGTCTTTGTGATTAGATGAATTTCACATCGAGATTTATTAGAATATGCAAGAACAAGACATAATGCAAACTGGAAATTCGAATGTCTTGACAATTTTCGCTATAGCATTCGCATTAGTATTCTTGATCTCAGCAGAACAACTCGCTGGAGGATCTACTAAGAGTGAAGATAATGTAGTAAGCGGCACCGTTATCAATTCCAAATATTTAGTTATAACATATCATAAGTATGTAAATCAAGAGGACTCTGACGTTATAACAGGTACTATTGTAAATAATTCTACCAAGGATATCTCATCCGTAAGGATATACGCAGCATTGTATGACGGCGATGATAGACTCATAACAACGGAAGGCGGAGTAGTCAATGTCCCTGCATTGACTCCTACATTGACTACGCCTTTTACGATAAGCCTTGTAAATATACAAAAACCCAATCATTATACCTTGTTACCTGGAGGAACTCCCTCGTAACTTACCTCAAAAATGAACGATCTGTATCTTTAATTTTTGAATTCATGTCATACGTGTGATTTGACATGTGATCTGAATTTTGGTGTGAGTTTCAGTAGTTACTATGCAACTACGTTCCCATTTTTGAGAAATCCGTTGAGCGGTGTTTTAAAAAAAATATTGACTTTATTAAGTTCGAGTAGATTAATGG